>JBEGLK010000048.1:0-10028 GCA_041183605.1 Pseudomonadota bacterium | reverse complement strand
ATGGCGTTTGGTGAAGTATTTACTTCGCTGCAAACCGGCGTCATCGACGCACAGGAAAACCCGCTGGCGCTGATCAAGTCAGCCAGCTTCTTCGAAGTCCAGAAATATGTCAACCGCACCGAGCACGTCCGCTCGTGGATCTACCTGGCCATTAGTGAAAAAACTTTCAACAAACTCAATGCCGAACAGAAAAAAGCTGTTCAGGAAGCGGCGCAGCGCGCCCAGGCTTATGAGCGCACACTGATGCTGGCTGATGAAAAGAAGCTGGAATCCGAGTTGAAAGCCAAGGGCATGATCTTTGTCGTGTTGATACCGACCAGGCCAGCTTTGCCAAGAAGGCGAAAGAAGCGGTACTGGCCGCCGCCAAGGATGAAATCAAGCCAATCATCCAGAAGCTGTATGCCGACTAAGCCCTAATGTGTCGTGCGCCCGACCTGCCAATGGCAGCTCGGGCGCGTACACCTTTCCCCCTCACTGAAAGGAATGCAATGCCCCAATCTTTGAAAAAAATGGAGCAACTGATCAAGGGCGCCATCTTCCTGGTTTTCGCCTTCATGATCGTGGCCGTGGTGGTTCAAGTGTACGGACGCACCTTCATGGCGCAACCGCCGCTTTGGACCGAAGAAGCATCACGTGTCGCCTTGCTCTACATCGTGGGTCTGGGTGTTGGCGCCTCTGTTCTCACGGGCGACCTGGTCAATGTTGATTTGGCACTGATGGTGATGCCCAAGTCGGTGCGCCGATTCTGCGAATTGGCATCGGCGGCGCTGGTTTCCTTGTTTGGTTTCTTTCTGGTACCGGGCGCCTGGGAATTCACCCAGTCGGGGACCATGCAAACTTCTCCCACACTGGAGACGCCGATGCAATACATCTTTGGCGCCATGTTGTTATTTTCTGTTCTTCTAGGCATCTTTGGCCTGGTTAAGTTCATTGAAATTCTGTCTGCCGCTCCCGGCGAAGAATTGACTCCCCCAACACACTGAGGCCTGACATGGGAATTGCCATTCTGTTTTGTACATTCATCCTGTGCCTGATCATCGGTGTGCCGGTCGCGATCTGCCTCGGCGTTTCGTCAGCAGCCTATTTGATTTTTTATGCCGACGTGCCACTCGTGGTCTTCTCACAAAAGATCTTCTCAGGCGTTGACTCGTTTGTGCTGTTGTGCATTCCGGGCTTCATCATGGCTGGTAGCCTGATGAATGGCGGCGGTATTACCGACCGCATCATCAGGTTTGCCAGTGCCGGCGTGGGCTGGATTCGCGGTGGGCTGGGCCTGACCAACGTGGCAGGGTCCATGCTGTTTGCCGGCATTTCCGGAACGGCCGTGGCTGAGGCGGCATCGATTGGTGCCGTCATGATCCCGGGCATGAAGAAAGAAGGCTACCCGGTCAGCTTTGCCGCCGCCATCACCGCCGCTGCATCCACTGTCGGGCCGATCATTCCACCCAGCGTTCCCATGATCATTGTGGGCGCACTGAGCGGCGTCTCGGTCGGGCGCATGTTCATGGCCGGTGCGATTCCTGGCATTCTGCTTGGCTTTGGCATGATGATCGTCTGCTACATCATCTCGGTGAAAAACAATTACCCACGGCAACCATGGAAAGGCTGGAGGGAGCTTTGGCACTCGTTCCTGGGAGCTTTCTGGGCCTTGATGTTGACTGCGTTGATCGTCGGCGGCTTGCTTAGCGGTGTTGTGACCCCCACTGAAACGGCCATCCTGGCCTGCGTCTACGCGTTTATTGTCGGTGTCTACATTTATAAGGGCATCACTTTGCGCGATGTGCCCAAGATCATGATCGACAGCGCAGTGACTTCTGCTGCACTGTTGGCGCTGGTCGGCATTGCCAATGTGTTTGGCTGGATCATGTCCAATGAGGAAATTCCGCAAACCATCGCCAAAACCATGCTTTCCATCAGTACCAACAAGTACGTGATCATTCTGTTGATCAACATCCTGTTACTGATCGTAGGCATGTTCATGGAGACCATCGCTGCGCTGATCATTCTGTTCCCGCCCTTGCTGGCCGTAGCGACTGGTGTAGGCATTGACCCGATTCATTTTGCGACATTCGCCGTATTGAATCTGATGATCGGCCTGACGACGCCACCGGTGGGCATCTGCTTGTTTGTTTGCGCAAACATCGCAAAAACGCCGCTGTCTGCCGTGATCAAAGAAATTTTTCCATTTTTGGTGGGCAATATCTTTGTGCTTTTTCTGGTGTCGTATATCCCTCAGTTGTCGCTCTGGTTGCCCAACCTGCTATTTGGTGCGCGATAGCTCGGGCCAGGCGTAACCGCACCAGCCAGCCCCTTTAATCCTTGTACGTCATCAAGGCGTCGCGGTTGAAGGGGTCGAGTGTCAGATGGGCCGTGGCCACGCGGTCAGCCCCAAGGTAGTCATCCACGGCCTCGCAACTCACATCGATCTTCATCGATGTCCGCGTGATGGCATCGTACGGCTTCCATGCCGGCATCCTGGGGTTGGACGGGTTGCCGGTCCGCGCAAACGCAACGAAGGCTGCCATCAGGTGGCGCGCGACTTCGGCCGGCTCCAATCCTTCACCAGTGAGGACTTTTGCACGGTCGGTGTTGCCAAAGGCGAACGGAATGTCAGCCGCATGGGGTGAACCCCACTGGCCGCCATCCACCGGCGAACCCCAGGTGAAGTTATACATATAGACTGGCGCACCCTTCGCTGCAGCCTTGCTTTCGGCGGCCCGAATGATGGGAATACGAAACATGCTGTCACTGATCAGGGCAATCAAAATCTCCGAGGGAGATCGGTTCGGGCCATCCTGACGATAGGCAGCCATCAGCGCATCTGCACCGGCTTCGTCCAAGCCGAATTGGGCGCGCAGCCGCGCCTTCACCTGGCTTGAAGTCAAACTGAGCTGACGCGCATCGTCGGCAAAATAAAAGGTGGCCTCGGAGGCCGTTGTCCCCATCAGGACGGGCACCTGCGCGTGCAGTGGCAAGACCTCGGGTGCCATCGGGCCACCCAGGATATGCCGCCCGTCAATGACCGGCCGGGAACCTTCGCGGTGCGACCGGAGTGCCTGCAACCGCGCCGCGATCAAGGCTTCAGCGGGCACCTCCTGCAGCTTGCGGAGTTGCTTGGCGCTGATGCCAAGGGTAGCCAGCACGCTGGTGACATAAGGTATCGTCGCCTCGGGCGAAGCGACCGTCGTGCCCGAAGTTCCGCTCATGTTGATGGCGCGGTGAAACAAGCCCTTGGCAGCAGGCATGCCCATGAGCACCAGGATTTTCGAGCCACCACCGGACTGACCGAACAGCGTGACGTTGTCCGGGTCACCGCCGAATGCGGCAATGTTTTCCTTGATCCACCTCAGCGCGGCGATCAGATCAAGTTGGCCGTTATTGCCCGCATCACCAAACTGCTCGGCATCGAGGTGCCCGAGATGCAGATAACCAAAAACATTGAGGCGATGATTGACCGTGACCACCACCACCTCTCCGAACTTGGCAAGGTTGGAGCCGTCGAGCACGGCGCCGCCGCCACCGCCCGTGACATAACCGCCGCCATGGATATAGACCATGACCGGTCGACGCGCCGGCCCCGTATCTGGCGTGAAGACGTTGAGCACGCAACAGTTTTCGCTGCATGCCTCGGTTTGTTTGTACCAGCTCAGAATGGGTGCGTCACCAAAGGTTTCATATTCCTGCGTGCAGCGGTCACCGAGTTCAAAGGCATCACGCACACCCGCCCAGGCCGCCACCGGGCGTGGCGCCATGAACCGGTTACCTGCGCCCGTGGGTGCAGCATAGGGTATGCCCTTGAAACTGATCGCACCGTTGGCACGCAGGCCGCGTAACTTGCCACTCGCGGTCTCGACCACCAATGCTTCGTTCACCATTGATTGCTCCATAAAACCTATTTTTTATCAGGGACAGTATCCGATGCTGACAGTGTACGGGGGAGGTTTTTGGCTTGTCCATGTCGCTTTTCAGGAGACGATGTTCCGATTCAGCGAAGGAATCGTGGCCCGGATTTTCTCCTTGCAAGAATCGGTAGATCGTTTATGGAAAAACAGAATGGACCGCGACGCGTTGAGGGTCTAAACTCTTTTTGCATACCAGAGGAGTTACCTTGACTGATCACACTGATAACCCAAAGCCCGGCCAAAAGGCAAGCACCGCTCAGGTCGCGAATCCATATCCAATTGTTGAAGTCAGCTCGGGGCGTTTGCGTGGCGCGCTGATCAACGGCGTGTATACCTTCAAGGGTGTGCCCTATGCCGAAAGTACGGCTGGTGCGCACCGATTTCTGGCGCCGCGGCCCATCACCTGGGCCGGTGTGCGGGATGCACTTGTGCTGGGTCCGCGCTCACCTCAGAACGAGCCCCATTCCGACGCCCCGTATCACAGCTGGTTGCGCGACAACAGCGCTGAGCGGGAGGACTGCCTGGTGCTCAATGTCTTCACCACGTCACTCGCGCCCACAGCCCGGCGGCCGGTCATGGTTTATCTGCACGGCGGCGGTTTCGTCATCAGTTCGGGCGACACCCCCGGCGTGGACGGCAGCAACCTCGCGCGCCAGGACGCTGTGGTCGTGACCGTGAACCACCGGCTCAATCTTTTTGGCTACCTGTACCTCGGGAACGCAGACGGCGGCAAGTACGCCGAATCGACCAACGCCGGCTTGCTGGATCTCATTGCCTCACTGAAATGGGTCAGGGACAACATTGCACGCTTCGGTGGTGACCCGGACAACGTGACCCTGTTCGGCCAGTCAGGCGGTGGCTCCAAAGTGGCGCTGATGATGAGCATGCCGCAGGCCCAGGGCCTTTTCCACAAGGCCATCATCCAGAGTGCATCGTCGCTCCTGCGCATGGCCACACTCGAGGAGGCGGAACGCAATACCCATCACTTTCTGAAACAACTCGGCCTGGACACGTCGGGGCTGCGTGCGCTGCATGAACTGCCTGTGCAAACCTTGCTGCAAGCGATGCCTGCCGCCATCAAGGCCGCGGGCGGCATTGACAACTTCCGCCCGGTTGTCGACGGCCAGACCTTGCCGTCGCAGCCCTTCGAAGAAGCTGCACTGCGTTTGTCCCGCAATGTGCCCATGATGACCGGTTGGTGTGAAAACGAGCAACGCCTGGCCTTTGCCGCGCGCCCAGCCGTGTACCAGCAAAGCCCCGAAGATGCCTTGTCGCGCACCGCACATGCCCTGGATGTGCCTCTGGCGGATGCAGCACGACTGACCGAGGTGTACCGCCAGGGTCGGCCACTGGATTCGGCGGGAGATATTTATACCCAGATCCTCGGCGACCACCGCTACCGCCGCAGCGTCACCCGCGCTGCCGAGAAAAAAGCAAGTTATGGAGGGGCACCCGCCTATCTTTACCTGCTGAACTGGAAGACGCCCGTGCAAGGCGGCATGTTGCGCGCCCCGCATACCATGTGCCTCGCATTCACGTTTGCCAACGTGGCTGTTGCCAGCGGCATGGTCGGCAACGCTCCGGAGCCCTTGGTTTTACAAGAGCAGATGGCCGGCGCCTGGCTCGCTTTCGCCCGCACCGGCAACCCCAACCACGGTGCGTTACCGGCCTGGTTGCCCTACAACATGAACGAGCGCCCGACGATGGTGTTTGATCGTGAAACCCGCCTGGTGAATGATCCCTTGCGCGAAGAGCGGATCGCCTTTGAGGATTTCCCGCGTTATGTGGCAGCCCACGGAGAAAGCCGGAGTTTTTAACGCCACAACGGCATCATGTCAGCGTTTGTGCTGCGGGATGTGCAATTTCATCTCGGGCCATGCGCTGTAGGCCGCATCAATGAATCCCTGGATCAGCGGGTCGTTTTTGCGGCTGGCCAGATGAATCATGAAAAGTGAATGATCCGGCGTGGCGATGTCCGAGATCGCCAGCAAACCTTCTTTTTCACCCTGGATGGCATGCTCTTCCCGAATCAGCATCATGCCGGCGCCCGCACGCAGCATTTCGCGCCCGAGCGCGTTGTTGTCAATCTGGATCACCGAATTAAGCTCCAACCCCTTGTCCTCAAAGAGTTGCGCGCGCAGTGCCGCATAGACCAGACTGCTCGCCGATGGCGTGATCCAGGGCAGGTTGGCCAGCTCCGCCCAGCTGGCCCCATCAATCTTTTCCTTCCAGGCGATCGGACCGGCAATCCGGAAACGAATCGTGGTGAGTTCATAGTAGTAAAAGTCGGCTTGCGTGGGCCGGTCAATCAACATGCCAATGTCGAGTTCGCCGTTCTTGAGCCCCTGCTGGATGCCGGAAGACGGTCTGGCGCGCAGGTCGAGACTGACCAGCGGATGCCTGGACTGCAATTCAACGGCGATCTTGCCCATACGTCCGGCCGATGGCTCACTGGTCGCGCCCACCACCAGCGTACCTTCCACCTGACCCCGAAGTTCCATGGAAAACGACTGGAGCAAAGCGGCCTCATTCAGCAAGGCCTTGGCCCGACGGAACAGGAGCTCTCCGGCACGGGTCAGGACCAAGCTGCGTTTGGTGCGCACAAACAACTGGGTGCCCAGCGCGTCCTCAACGCCACGTATATGGGCGCTGGCAGAAGACAGGCTGATGTGAATGCGCTCTGCTGCCCGCGTCAGGTGCTGCTCTTCCGCGACGGCAACGAAGGTACGCAGTTGAACGAGGTCGATCATCATGGTGGTTTTGGGAAGTGCGGGTGACCCAGCCTGTGCGGCGGCCACTGTTCATGATTTTATAGGCCGCTGACCCGTTCTGCCATTCCCAAAAACCAACGAGCCCGACACTGCCCATCAACGCCCGTTTGAACGGCAGGTCGTCAGCGCAAAGGCTTTAATGCGCGGCCGGCAGGGCGGCGAAATGGGCCTCGAAGACGCTCATGTCGGGCTCGACGTCGAGGCGCGCCACGATACCCTCCAACTCCGGTCGCGGCGCCGGATACATCTTCATGATCAACGGGTCGTGGCCAGGAATGACGCGGTCGATACCCCCCGCCAACTGCATGATCCGGCCGAACGAGTCCACCATGTCTTCCGTGTGGTAAACCAGCGGGAACGGGCGACGCCGATAGACGTTCTCGAAGTAATGAGACGCATCCGATGCCAGCAGAATCCAACCCCGGGCCGTATGCACGCGCACCCCTTGCAGGCCGCAAGTATGCCCGGGCAAGGGTTCGATGGAAATGCCGGGTGCCAAATCGTGGCGGCTGTTGTGGAACTGAACACGCTCCGCAAAGTTCAGCCGCACCACGTCCACAATATCCTCGACCTCGTAGGCCAGCCGGAAGTAGGCGTTGCGCATCTGACGGCCCGCCGCCAGATGGATCTCCGGCTCCTGAATGTGGAACTGCGCATTGGGCAGGCGGTTGAAGTTGCCCGCGTGGTCGTAGTGCAGGTGGGTGATGACGACGTCGCGGATCTCAGCTGGATCCACCCCCAGCAGCTTCACAGAATCGATCGGACAGCGCAGCCAGTCACGCTTGCGCCGCAACGCAGTGGCCTCGGAGAAGCCAAGGTCCACCATCACCGTACGATCTTTTCCGACAATGACCCAGACTGCATAGTCCATATCCATCGGTGCCTCATGCGGGTCGCCGAGCAGAAAATGGTCACGCCGCAGGGCGGACCGTTGTGCATATTTGATGACGTAGACCTCGTATTGAGGCAGATCAGTCGTGGGAGTGGTCATAGGGTCCTTCAGCTAAAAATCAAACGGGCATCCGCGCAACAACTCAAGGCTTGGGCCCCATATTGGCTGCTCGAATCGCCTTGCCCCACTTCTCCAGTTCGCTGCGCTGGAAGGCATCGAGTTGATCCCCGGTGAGTTCCAGCGGCTCCATGGCGAAGTTGTTTCTCACATCGGAAACGTACTTGGACTTGACGGCATTCTTGAGGATTTCGCGCATGGTCGCTGTCACTGCCGCAGGTGTCTTGGCAGGGAAGTATGCGGCAAACCAGCCCACAACCTCAAAATCCGCCAGGCCTTCTTCGCGCAGTGTGGGGGTATTCGGGAAGGAATTCGTTCGCGTAGCGCCTGTGGTCGCGATGGGACGTACCCCCTTGGTGTAGTACGGGCCGGCCGTGGCCGAGTCAACGATCACCATGTCCAGCTGGCTGGAGGCCAGTCCCAACACGGCGTCCGTCAAGTTCTTGTGCGGAACCACCAACATGTCCACGCCGGCCGCCTTCTGGAACACTTCGGCGGTCAAACGGGTGAAGGACGAGGCAATACCCAGTGTGTATTTGCCGGGACTGGTACGCGCTGCGGCAATGAATTCACGGACGTTCTTGAAAGAGGTCGTCGGCCCGAGATTGACCATCAGCGGCGTCGTGCCCACGCCCACCAGCGGGATGAAATCCGCGATCGGGTCATAGGGCAGCTTGTCAAACATGTGCGGATTCATCGCCTGGGTGGATATGGTTCCCAGAAAGATGGTGTACCCGTCAGGTGCCGCCGCTTTGGCGGCTTGAGCGCCGATGATCGCCTCACCACCCGGACGGTTATCCACCACAACGTTCAGGCCCGCCTGTTCCGACATGGCGCGCGACATCGCACGCGCAAGAAGATCGACCGAGATCCCTGCTCCAAACGGAACAATGATCCGGACAGGCTTGGACTTGTCAGGGTAAGTCTGGGCGTTGGCAGCAACGGCCATAACCATCAGGCACCCGAGCAATAGAAAACGGAAGAATCGCATGGTCTCTCCTAGTCCCCTTGTGAGGATCGATCAAATTGAACAAATGCCGTCCCTGGTAGCCAAGCTTGACGCGCCATTCAAACGGCACGGCAGCGCGACAAAAAGGGGCGCAACGAGGTGAATCCCAAATAGCCAGCGGCAGGACGAACGCATGGAGCTATTCCAATCTTGTCGCGGCATCACTCGAATCACAACGCGATTAAAACGCGTGGGCTCGGGCCGAATTGTTCGACGTCCTACAAAGCTAGGGAAAACACGAGTGCGATCAACTGGCGTCGTCACCCAGGGGGTGAACCAGAATGCTGCGATAGCCGAGCTTCACCAGTCCTTCGTCCTGCAGTTCATGCAGGCAGGTGTTGACGTGCGGACGCGAACTTCCTACCAGTGACGCAAGGTCGCTTTGAGAGATGCGGACCCGGGTGCCGTCGGGAAATTTTGCGCCGCTTGTCTTGGCCAGATGCAGCAGGGTCTCGTGGAGGCGATGGGCCGTGGAAGTCAGTTGCCTCTCGACCGCCTGGTTCATGAGGCTCCAGGTGCGTCGCGCCTGCAATTCGGCGAACTCCATCGCCACCAAACCATCCTCGCGCATGAGAGCGCGCAAGCGTCCGGTCTGGAAGTGAATCACCTCGCACGGGGTGGTGGCAATGAGAGTGAAGTGAAACGGAAGCCCGCTGAGTACCGAATACAAACCGATCAACTTGCCAACGGGTGGGCTGGGTCGCAGAACCTCATTGCCGTCAAGCGTATGGCAGGTCACGCGCAGGACACCCTTCTTGAGCATCAGTACCGAGTTGGCAATCTCGCCTGCGCGCAAAAGCACCCGGTTCTCTGGCCAGGTGCGCAATTGGCCGATACCACCCAGTGCAGCACGGCAATGCGCGCTCAAGTGGTCTGTGGGGTCAAAGTGCGGCAGTTCGATGACGACTTGCGCCGCACCTGTCGCGCACCGTGGCTCATGCATTTGCCGGTTCATCGAATGCTCCTGCAGGGGAAGCACTGCGTCAGTCCGTACCGGTGCGCAGGCGATCGAAGCCCTTGTTGAGCCGCTTGAAGGAGATGTGCTCGCTGCGCCAAATCCACGAAATAACTTTGCTCCTTGAATTCCGGATGAATGCGGTCTACCTTTGTGCAAGAAGCATAGCTCGGCCTGAGTTTGTCGAAACGGCGTATCAGTCCTTCGGAAAATTCGATGTCTGGCAAAACGTTCATGGCGGACCTGTCAATAACTTTGGGCGAGACCGGGGCATGCGGAACCGGCTGCTGAAGCCTAGATTATGGGACCTTCGACCCTGACCCGACCACCCCCGCCTGAGCGGAAATGCTAAGCGAAGTACTTTTAAAAGGCGGTATCTATG
>JBEGLK010000047.1:0-10550 GCA_041183605.1 Pseudomonadota bacterium | reverse complement strand
TATGGCACCAAAGTCTGCTGTGAACTTGCCAAACCACTCGGCATACCGTGGTGTAGATAAGTTCAACCGGCCAAGATAATTTTTGGAAGACGTCGACAACTTTCTGGCATTCTCCACTGCCAATTGAAGGATGGTCTGCTGGCTTGCCGAACAGTTTCCGGTGTAACTGATATTGCCATCTGGTGGCGGAGGTGAAGGCGGTTTGCCCTTGGCGCTTCTACCCTCCAGCCACAGGTATAGCTTTTCTGATCTCAAGCTGATGCTCTTGGCGCCATGTGCGCCACGGCTGAGGTATTCAATGCTATACCGGCCATTACGCGACAGGTCATAGGCGCCGGTCAGTTCAATCTGATAGCTCAACGATTGGCCGGGACCAAGCAAAATCTGGTCGTTCGGTCCGGGTGCTGGTCGTTTGATGAGCGGGCCGCTGTAGCTAACTGCGATGCCGTCGCGCTCAATGTGAAACAACGCCCCCTCAGGTTCCTCTGAAGGCAGTTGCCAACGCAACAATTTGACGGGATGGCGCGTGGTGTTGGTCACGGTGACACCCACCATCACGTCGACATCGCCACGGATGACAGGGTTAGGCACCGAGAGGCGCACTTCTATCCCGTCCTGAGGTGCCGCCAACACCCCGCCGGTCGCAAACGCCAGCATCACCATGACGATCCAACGGGCAAAACTTTTCATGGTCGCTCCCCAGAATTTTCCGAAACTGCCACCAAAATAGCCGTATTTCCTTTTGTGAGCGTTGATAACTCTCATGCCATGGCACTCTGGTTCAACAGTGCCATGCGTGCGGAGGCAATCAGTCCGCTAGCCATGTCGCATTGGGCCACTGACCGCCCTGCACTGCCTCTTTCATGCATCGTTCAAGAATCGCCACCACATGGCGAACGGGTCGCCCCGGGGCACGGCTGGCCGGCAACGCAATGCCGATGGTCCGCGTGAAACCCGGTTCATTGATCGGAGATGCTGTCAGTTGCCCTAAGGCCAGCTCATTAGCAAAGGAAATCAGGGGGCCAATTGAAAAGCCTTGACCGCCAAGCACCAGACTCTTCTGCACACTCAAGGCATTGGCCTCTGCCATGATGTTCAGCTTGAGGTTTGACGCCGCACAATAACGATCCAGCAGCGTGCGAACACCGCGCGGCCCGGTGGGCAGGACCATCGGTTTGCCCACCAGACTATCTAGCCTGATCGGGCGTCGGCTGTTCAAACGGGCAGATGCCGGTCCAATCACCCACAACGGTTCACTGAGCAGGGGTCTGGCGTGAATATAGGGTTCATTTTCGACACCGTACAGCACCGCGGCATCGACCTCTCCACTCTCGAGTCCTTGTTGCAGCGTGCTGACATAAGCCAGCTCAATACGCATGCTGATACGGGGATAGTCACGTGTCACTGCAGTGACCAACCGCGTCACCAGCAGATCGCTGATGCTTGGCAGCAAACCCACGGTGACAATGCCGGCGACGTCATTGATCGACCCGCTCAGCTCTGCGCGCGCGCGATCCAATTCCAGCATGACGCGGCGCGCGTAGCCCTGCAAAGACTTGCCGGCATCTGTCAGCACCATGCCGTGCCGCTCACGCTCAAAAAGCCTGGCACCGACATCGTCTTCGAGAATGCGCAATTGCTTGGATACGGCCGGCTGCACGAGGTTCAGGCTCTCTGCAGCCTTGGTAATGTTTCCGGTCTCAGCAATCGTCAAAAATGCGCGTAGTTGTTTGATATCCATGGTGTATTTGCATGAAGCAAAGTAATTGTGGTATTCCAAAATATTATTTTGCATCAAGCTACATAACAAATTATGCTTGGTGTCCTGTCGTAAAGCAAGACGGCGATGGACACTGAGTCGCCTTCTTTTCTGGTATGACGCGAAATTGTGAAAGCCTCATACTTCTCGGTATAGCCGACCAGATCACAGATAGACAAGTAAATACGTAACCAAGGAAACACAGCATGAAAATTGGATTTATCGGTCTCGGAACCATGGGAACCGGAATGGCGCTCAACCTGCGCAAGGCGGGTTATGAGCTTTTGGTTCACGACCTGCGCAAAGCAAGTGCGCAACCGCTCATCGAGGCCGGGGCCATCTGGGTAGACACCGTGGCCGAACTGGGGCGCTCGGTGGATGTGGTGTTCACGTCCCTGCCAGGCCCCAAGGAAATGGAAGCCATCGGTCTGGGCGAAGGCGGCCTGCTGGGCTCGATGCGCCCGGGCAGCACCTGGTTTGACCTGACGACCAACTCGGTATCGATGGTGCGCAAGGTTGCCGAACCCTTCAAGGAAAAAGGCATTGCACTGCTCGACGCACCGGTCAGCGGCGGCCCGAGCGGCGCGCGCTCGGGCAAATTGGCGCTCTATATCGGTGGTGAACGTGACGTGTTTGAGCGCCACAAGCAGCTCCTCGACGCCATCGGTGACCGCGTGATGTACGTGGGTGCCATTGGCGCCGGCAGTATCGCGAAACTGGTGCACAACCTCATCAGCCTGGCCATTCGCCCGACCATTGCCGAGGCCATGAGTCTGGGTGTCAAGGCGGGCCTGGACCCGGTCGAGCTGTGGTACGCAGTTCGCCAGGGTGCGACCGGACGGGCACGTACGCTCGATCTGATTGCCGAGCAGTACCTGCAGTCATCTTACGATCCACCCAGTTTTGCCCTGGATCTGGCCTACAAGGACTTCACGCTGGCGCTGGACCTCGCGCGGGAATTCGATGTGCCGATGGCACAGTCGGAACTGGCATACCAGGACTACACGGCTGCGCTGGAGCGCGGCTGGGCCAAGCGCGACTCCCGCTCGCCAATGGAGCTGCAAAACGAGCGCGCCGGCGTGACGATCAAGGCTTCACCCGATGCCGTCAAGGAAATGCTGGCCCGGGGTTAAACCGTTTCCATCAATCCTTGCAGACCTTTTTTATTACTCAGGAGACACAAAATGCAAAAATTTCTGAAAACAACACTCACAGCCAAGCTGCCCAAGCTCGCTGCCACGCTCGCCTTGGGGCTGGGTCTGGCCGGTGGCATGCTGACTTCGGCCAGTGCTGAAACGCTGAAAATTGGCGTCATCGGGCCACTGACGGGTCCGGGCGCACCCTGGGGTCTGGCGATGGCCGAAGGTGCGAAGATTCTGGCGCGTGACTACAACGCCAAAGGCGGCCTGCAGATCGGCGGCAAAAACTACCAGGTCGAGATCGTGGCCTATGACGACCACTTCAAGGCGCAGGACGCGCTCGCTGCTTATCAACGCCTGGTCACTTTCGACGGCGTCAAGTACATAGCGGTCGCGGCCGGTGCCAGTACCTTCGCGATCAAGCCCAAGATGGATGACGACAAGGTCGTTGTCATGACCGCCGGTTACCTCGCCAATCTGCTAGACCCCAACTCGAAATTGATGTACCGCATGTGGGGCATTCCGGCCGACTACTACCCGTCGATCTACCGCTGGCTCAAGGACAACACCAAGGAACGACGCGTTGTGATGCTCAGCCCCGACGACGAAAGCCAGCGGGAAATGGTGACCATGAGCGACAAGTTGCTCAAGCAGCACGGTTACACCATCCTGGATACACAGATGTACGAAAAGACCTTGCGGGACTTCCTGCCATTGCTGACCCGGGTGCTAGCGCTGAAGCCGGAAATCATCGACCTCGGAGGCACAGCGCCCGCCACGGCGGCCGTGATCGTCCGCCAGGCGCGTGAGTTTGGCTACAAGGGCACTTTCTTCATTCCAGGATCTTCTGCCTGGAGGGAGGTGCTTGACGGTGCTGGTCCGGCCGCCGCCGAGGGTGTGATCAACATGGTCTATGTTGACCCGGCCAACGAGAGCTACAAACGTTTTGCCGCCGAATACAAGAAGATTGTCAACCAGGAGCCGAACGAATCGCTTGCGCCCTATTCCGACGGTGTGAACATTCTGATCCAGTCCATCGTGAAGTCTGGTGCCGTGGGTGACACATCCAAGTTTGAGGAGGGCTTCAAGAAGGCTCTGCCAATGAAGTCGATCCAGGGTGATATGCTGACCATCGGCGGCGGGATGGCCCATGGCATTGACCACCAGGTCGCTGCCTTCCGGTACATCGGCATGATCAAGAATGGGCAGCTCAAGGTGATGGGCAAGATCCAGTAAAGGGCGAATATGAATACGAGTCCCCTCGGCGTCAGCACAGCGTGTGAACTTTCCTACACACAGACCACACGGGGCCTGGTGCCCATTCCGGCACCAGAGCAGCTGTTGCCCACGGTAACGGCCGAGCCGTATTTCAAGGTGTCAGATGGCTTGGTTCCTCTTGAGGGACCAGCCTACGACCGGCACGGCAACCTGATGTTTGTCGACGTGTATGGTGGCCGCGTCATGCGCTTGACGCCAGACAAGCAGATGACCACGCTTTACACCGATGAGAAACTGCGCCCGGCCGGCATTGCGATTCACAAGGACGGTCGAATCTTCGTGGCGGCCGTTGGTGACTTCAAGGCGGGCAGCGTGATCGCCTTGGACCCTGACGGCAAAAACCCTGAGGTGATTGTTCCCACCAACGCGGGTTTTGTTCCGGACGACATGGTGTTCGACAGCCATGGCGGGTTTTATTTCACGGACTTTGTGGGCTCGTCAACCGTGCCTACGGGTGGGGTGTATTACGTTTCACCAGACTTCAAGACCACGACGCTGGTCGTTCCGAACATCGCAGCGGCCAACGGCGTCGCACTCAGTCCGGATGGCAAGGTGCTCTGGATTACGGAATTCTGCACGTCGCGATTGCACCGTGTGGAATTGGCCGACCCGGTGACGGTTGGACACTACGGTGCAACCGTGCCCTACCACTTTGTTGGCCGGGCGCCCGACTCCATGCGCACAGATGCAGATGGCAATGTCTACGTGGCCATGTTTCACCAAGGTCGCATCCTGGCGTTCAGCCCTTATGGCGTGCCAATCGGACAAATCCTGATGCCTGGTCGCGAAAACAACCAGTTCCTCAAGAGCACCAGCCTGGCCTTTGTACCGGGTACCAGGGATGTGGTGATCGTGTCGCGCGACGAGTTTGGCAACGGCGGGTCAATGATCTTCCGCGCACGCGGGCTCGCGCCTGGCGTTCAGCTTTATTCACACCAGTAAATATCAAGCGCTTTTTGCCCGTGGTGGTCCCCATATAGACAGGACCATCACTGCGGAAAAAGCCTGTACCAGCGCAATGGTGGTCACCGAGCCATCCCAGCCCCAACACTCAAAAGCCATTCCGGTGCCCCAGGTCCCAACGGCGCCCCCCGCGTAGTAACACATGTAATAAAGTCCGGTGGCCAGTGAGCGTCCTTCGGTCACGGTCCGGGAAATCGCGCTGATGGTGGCCGACTGGCAGATAAATACTCCCATCGAACAAACGGTCAGACCAACAATGATGACCGGCAGCGCCGTGACCAGCGTCAATAACAGCCCACTCGCCGAGATGGCCAAGGCCCCAAGCAGAGACGTCCTGAACCCCAACCGTTCTATATGGCGCCCGGCAAAGGGAGTCACCAGGACCCCGACAAGATAGACGGCAAACACATTGCCAAGCCCGGCAGCAGAAAGTTTGAAAGGCGCGGCTGCCAAGTACAGATTCACGTAGGTGAACGCGCCCGCCAGCGAGAAAAATACGCAAAATCCGACCGCACAAAAGGCCAACAGGGCTTTGTTCTTCAGGTGGCGCCCAAGCGTGCCAAGCGCACCACCCAGGTTACGGTTCGGAACAAAGTGACGTGATGCTGGCAGAAGCCACAGCGCCAGCAAGGCACCCAGAAAATTCATGATGGCCAGCGTGACAAAAGCCCCTCGCCACCCCACCAGATCGGTCATGTGCCCGGTAATGAAACGACCACTGAAGCCCCCCATGACCGTCCCCCCCACATAGGTCGAGGTCATGCGTGCAATCCCACCACTTTCACGAAATTCCTCGGCGATGTAGGCAATCAGGACCACAACAATGCCGGGTACGGCAAGCCCCTGCAGAAAGCGCAGGCCGATCAGGGTGTTGAAACTATGCGAAATTGGAATCAGGGCCGTTGGCAGCGTCATCGCAATCATCGAAAGGCAAAGGATACTTTTGCGCCCGAGCGCATCTGACAACATCCCCATGAAGGGAGAGAGCAAGCCCACGGCCAGAATCGGCGCACCAACAGTCATGCCAGCCTGCACCGCCGATATTTGAAAATCATTCATCACCATAGGCAAAACGGCTTGGATGGAATAAACGTTCAAAAAAGCAAAAAATCCAATGACCCACAGCAGGGGCTGAGAAGCCTGCAGACCATTACCTAAGAAAAAAAGACGAATTTGGGTGACGGACATGAAGGCATTTTAGGTAGCTGGCGCAAGGCACATTCCAGCTTATCCACCCCCATCCTCCAGGCACACAAGTACTTTCAGGAACAGGCTTTGAATGCAGGCATAGGTAGAAATCAGGACTAGGGTTTATCCCATATTCCCAGGGGGAGTCAGGGGCAGGAATACGTGTAACATGGTCCGTCAGGTCTCGACCGAGCCCATTGGAGCAAAACAATAAGCCAACATGCCCGGCGTGTTGAAAAATGCGCTCAAGAAATCCTATTCATCAACCCTAGCAGGAGATAAGCAATGTCCAAGTTGTTCAATAAAACCGCCGCCAGCATTCTGGCAGGCGCAATGGCCATGGCCACACAGGTCGTCAACGCCGAAACACTGACCCTGACCAGCATCAATGCGCCTGCCCATTGGTCAGAAGTCGAGGGGCATGTCCCCTTCATGGCCTGCGTGAAAGACGCCAGCAAGGGCGCGCTGGATTTCAAGTATTTCCATTCCGGCTCACTCGCAACCGTGCCGACCTCGCTCGAGGTCCTGAACAAGGGTGTGGCACAAATCTCGTTTGTGGTTCCTAGCGGCATCTCCGACAAGATGCCGATTTCCAACATTCCGCTGCTGCCCGGCATGGGTGACAACGTGGTCAAGATGGTGCGTGCCTTCCGCACGGTGGCAAACAACCCCAACAGTGCCTATGCCAAGGAATTCGCAGCACTGGGCATCAAGCCGCTGATTCTCAACGTTTTCCCGCCCTATCAGGTGATGTTGCGCAAGGAAGGCATCAAGTCACTCGAAGGCTTCAAGAACAAGAAGATCCGAGTTGCCGGTGGCGCGCAAAGTTTCGGTATTTCGGCGCTGGATGCGGTTCCGGTGACCATCGGTTTTGGCGAAATCTACATCGCGATGCAGCAAGGCACGGTGGATGGCTTCATTTTCTCCTCAATGACTGTTAAGGACTTCAGCCTGCAGGAAGTCACCAAAGCCATGAGCCGCAACGGCAATTTTGGAACTGCCGTGGGCGCGATCTCGATTGACCAAAAGGCGTTCGACAAGTTGTCAGCTGACAAGCAGAAGGTGTTGGTGGATTGCGGCCTCAAGATCGAAGATCGGCTCGCACAGTACGCGCGGGTGCAGGAAGGCAAACTGTTCGACGATTTCGCCAAGGGCGGTGTAGATGTGTACAACTTTGACCCAGCGACCAAAGCCGCTGTCGACAAGAAGATGCTGCTGTCACAAGCCGACTTCGTGTTGCGCCTGGAGCGTCGTGGCCTGCCGGCAAAAACAGCGTTCGAAGAATACAAGAAGGCACTGGGTAATTGATGAGTGGTTCGACTTCAATGTCCGGCCGGCTTTATCGGGTACTGGACGCGGGCGTGCGTCCCATCGAAGTTGCGGCTGCCATCTTTGGCAGCGCGATGATGCTTGGCTGCATGCTGCTGACCTCGGTGGACGTGGTGGCGCGCTACCTGCTGGATGCTCCGCTTTGGTTCAACCAGTACCTGACAGAAAACTATTTGATGGTCGGCTTGATGACGCTGCCATTGGCCTGGGGATTCAGGTCCGGCGGCTACATCCGCGTTGTTGGCATGGTGCAGGCAATGCCGTCGGCTCTCGGTCAGTTCCTGCTGCGCGCCGGACTGCTCGCAGGTGGCGTCTACGTGGCGGCACTGGCCTGGTTCTCGGGCATCCGGTGGTGGGAAGCCTTTGAGGACGGTAGCGTCGACATGGGCGTGATCGATTGGCCGGTGTCCTGGTCCTGGATTTGGGTGCCAATCGGCCTTGGCCTTTTTGCCTTGCGACTCGCGCTCATGTCCATCGGACCCGCGCGCGAGCTGCATTTCGATGAGACCGTGATTTCAGAGGACGGCGTATGACGGTTTATTTTGCGATCGGCTTGATGATCGTTCTGATGCTGGTCGGCATGCCCATCGGCTTTTCGCTTGGCATCACGGCCATCGCCTCCTTGGCGATCATCGTGCCCCCTGCGACCATTTTCTCTCTGATGACCAATGTGGTCCATCAAGCCACTGCCAACTACGTGTTGTTGACCATCCCGATGTTCGTGCTGATGGCCGAATTTCTGGCCGCAGGCGGTGTGGCGGAAGACCTGCTGCTGGCCTGCAACCGGCTGCTGCGCAAGATTCGGGGTGGCATGGCGATGGCTTGTATTCTGGCCGGTACCGTGCATGCAGCAGCCACCGGCAGCAGCGTGGCATCGGCTGCCAGTCTGGCGCGCGCCTCCTACCCGGCCATGATGAAGGCGGGCTATGCCTCTTCCTTCGCTGTGGGCACGGTCGCGATTGCTGGCACACTGGCCATCATGATTCCGCCATCGGTGCCATTCGTGTTGTACGGCCTGGTCACCGGCACATCGATCGGCAAGTTGTTCATCGCCGGAATTGTGCCGGGATTGCTGACAGCCCTTGGCTACATCCTGACGATTTCGCTTACGCTGTGGCTCAAGCCTAATCTGGGACCAGATCCAAAACTTGAGACCAAGTTTGCTGCTGACGCGACCAACAAAGGCAAGGTCTGGCCCATGGTGACGCTGGTGGCATTGATCATCACCGGCCTCTACAGTGGCTTGGCTACGCCAACCGAAATTTCAGCGGTGGGTGCCTTGGGGGCGCTGATCATCTCCTACCTGACCGGACGCATGACAGGTGCAAACTTCAACCATGCGGTCGGCGGCACGGTGCGAATCACGACCATGATCATTGTGATCATGTTCAGCGCGCATTTGCTGGGGGCCTTTGTCACCTATTCGAAGGTGACCGAGCAGATGTTGAACTGGATCACCGTCAGTGGCTTGTCACCCAATCTGGTGATGGTGGGTGTCGTCCTGATTTACCTGCTGCTGGGCGCGTTCCTCGACCAGGGAGCCATCATCATTTTGACCGCCCCGGTGACTTGTGCATTGATGGCTGGACTGGGCTTTGATCCGTTGTGGTGGGGCGTTGTCATCATCAAGACCGCTGAAATTGGTCTGGTGCATCCACCGTTGGGCATTGTCACTTTCGTTGTGTCATCCGCCACCAAGACGGATCTCAAATCAAACTATATCGGCGTGATTCCCTACATCATCACCGAGTTGATTCTGTTGTCCATGCTGGTGGCCTGGCCACAACTCTCGTTGTGGCTGGTTAATCAATAAGCTGAGTCGGCCAACTGAGTTCTTGATCAAGGCGATGGTACGTTCGGCGTACCATCGCCTTTTTTGTCCTCCCTGTTGTTTGCCCTATCATCAAGTTTGAATATTGGCGCCAAGTTATTGACTGACCTGAGCCTGTAGATTTTGAGGAGATGTTTCTCGCTGAGATAATATTAAGCAAAAGTATTATCAATTCGTAGCCAGAAATGCACTATTGCACCCGATTTCTTGCCAAAACCAAAATATAGATTTCTTGCCAAAACCAAAATATAGAGGGCGGTGAAAGATGACTCCTCCAACGAGAACAAGCCAAACCGCGACAGGTAAAAAGTCTTCCGATTTCCCCAATACGGTTCCTGCCAATCTCGACGCGTTAGACGACCTGCCAGCGTCAACCCGCAGATTTCCCATGGTTGAAACGCCCGAACAACTCGTCAATGCACTGGGCCTGCAGGCCAAGATGAAGCCCATTCCTCTGGGCGAGGCGTTTGTGGGATTGGATTTGCTCAGCATGTCCCAGGTCAATGAAGCACTGCGCCAACAAAAGAACAACAAGTCTGTTCCCCTGGGTCAAATCCTGATCGACTCGGGCATGTTGTCACAGGCCGACTTGCAGTCAGCCCTGGTGCGCAAGATGGGATACCCGTTGGTCAATCTCAAGAAGTTCCCATTGGATTATGCGGTGATCCGCCGCATTCCGCTGGAACTGGCCATGAAGCTCAAAGCCTTGCCCCTGTTGAAATTGCCCAAAGCGCTGGTCGTGGCCATGCCGGATCCTCTCGATTTCAAAGGCAACCAGGAGCTTGAGTTTAGCGCGGGGCTGAAAATCATCCCTGTCGTGGCGACCCAGGATGCCTTGATCGCCACACTGATCAAGGCGCATCGCGATCTCAGAACGCTCGAGATGCGCGCGGCAACCGAAAAGACACCCGCCATCAATGCGATGGCGCCTACACTCGACATGAAGGACGCATTTCAACTCGCCAATGAGCTGACAATCGAGTCCAATGAGCAGGCTCAGGAAGATTATTCGATCGAACAATCTGACAGCACTTTGGTCAACCTCGTCAACTCAATGATCAAG
>JBEGLK010000046.1:0-11722 GCA_041183605.1 Pseudomonadota bacterium | reverse complement strand
GCAGTGGCCCGCGCGGCCGCCGTGGCAGCAATGATCGCAACAACGTCGGCTCGCAGCAACAACAGGCGCCGGTGGAAACCCGCGTGCTGGAAGTCCACGTGCCTGAAACCATTACGGTGGCCGAACTGGCGCACAAGATGGCGGTCAAGGCGTCCGAGGTCATCAAGCAATTGATGAAGCTGGGCCAGATGGTCACCATCAACCAGCCGCTGGACCAGGACACCGCCATGATTGTGGTGGAAGAAATGGGCCACAAGGCCATCGTGGCCGCGCTCGATGATCCCGAGGCGTTCACCGATGACGAAGTGTCGCAACAGCACGCCGAGGCTCTGCCGCGGGCACCGGTGGTGACCGTGATGGGTCACGTCGACCACGGCAAGACCTCCTTGCTTGATTACATTCGTCGCACCAAAGTGGCGTCGGGCGAAGCCGGCGGCATTACCCAGCACATTGGTGCGTACCACGTGGAGACCCCGCGCGGCGTGGTGTCGTTCCTCGATACCCCCGGCCACGAAGCGTTTACCGCCATGCGTGCCCGTGGCGCGCAGGCCACCGACATCGTCATTCTGGTGGTGGCCGCCGACGACGGCGTCATGCCGCAAACCAAGGAAGCCATCAAACACGCCAAGGCAGCAGGGGTCCCGATTGTGGTGGCCATCACCAAGGTCGACAAACCTGATGCCAATCCCGAGCGTGTCAAAAACGAGCTGGTGGTCGAGGAGGTGATTCCTGAAGAATTTGGTGGCAATTCACCGTTTGTTCCGGTGTCGGCAAAAACCGGCGTCGGCATCGATGAATTGCTGGAGCAAGTGCTGCTGCAAGCTGAAGTGCTGGAACTCAAGGCACCGGTCGATGCCATGGCCAAGGGTCTGGTGATCGAAGCACAGCTCGACAAGGGTCGTGGCCCCGTGGCCACGGTGCTGGTGCAGTCGGGCACCTTGAAAACAGGTGACGTGGTGCTGGCCGGTCAGACCTTTGGTCGCGTGCGCGCCATGCTTGATGAAAACGGCAAACCCGTCAAAACAGCGGGCCCATCGATTCCGGTTGAAATCCAGGGTCTGACTGAAGTCCCGCAGGCGGGTGATGAATTCATGGTGTTGTCCGACGAGCGCCGTGCCCGTGAAATTGCAACCTACCGTGCCGGCAAGTTCCGCAACACCAAGCTGGCCAAGCAGCAAGCTTCCAAGCTCGAGAACATGTTCACCGACATGACGGCGGGCGAGGTCAAGATGGTGCCGATCATTGTCAAGGCCGACGTTCAGGGTTCACAAGAAGCCCTTTCGCAGTCCCTGCTCAAACTCTCCACGGACGAGGTCAAGGTGCAACTGGTGTACGCCGCCGTCGGTGCCATCAGCGAGTCCGATGTCAATCTGGCCATCGCTTCCAAGGCCGTCATCATCGGCTTCAATACGCGGGCTGATGCCGGTGCGCGCAAGCTGGCCGAGAGCAACGGTGTCGATATTCGCTATTACGACATCATTTACGACGCGGTGGACGAACTCAAACTGGCCATGTCGGGCATGCTGACTCCGGACAAGAAGGAAGAAGTCATCGGTACTGCCGAGATTCGCCAGATCTTCAAGGTGTCCAAAATCGGCTCCATCGCGGGCTGTATGGTTACCTCGGGTGTGGTGCGTCGCAGCGCGCGTTTGCGCCTGTTGCGCCAAAACATGGTGGTGATGACCGGCGAACTCGAATCGCTCAAGCGTTTCAAAGACGACGCCAAGGAAGTTCGCGAAGGCTTCGATTGCGGCTTGAACATCAAGAACTACAACGACATCCAGGAAGGTGACGTGCTCGAGTTCTTCGAAATCCGCGAAGTGGCGCGTACCCTGTGATCCATTGGGCTTGATCCGTGCACAAAAAATCTGCCACCCCCAACCGCGCTTTCAAGGTCGCCGATCAGATCCAGCGCGATTTGACCGAGCTGATTGCTCGCGAGCTGAAAGACCCGCGTGTTGGCATGGTCACCATTCAGGGCGTCGAAGTGACGCCCGACTATGCCCACGCCAAGGTGTTTTTTAGTTTGCTGGCGGGTGACGTGAAGGCCTGTACCGAAGGCCTGAACCAGGCCGCTGGTTTTTTGCGCACAGGCTTGTTCAAACGTCTGCACATTCACACGGTGCCCACACTGCATTTCATTTTTGACCAGACTCCCGAGCGCGCCGCCGACATGAACGCCCTGATTGCGCGTGCCGTTGCCTCGCGCGCCAAGGAAGACTAGTTAAATGAATGCGCCGCGGGTACGGGTTGCCAGGCGCCCCGTGCACGGGGTGCTGTTGCTGGACAAGCCATTGGGCTGGTCCAGCAACGATGTGTTGCAAAAAGTCAAATGGCTTCTGCGTGCGGAAAAGGCAGGCCATACCGGAACGCTGGACCCTTTGGCCAGCGGTGTATTGCCGCTCTGTTTTGGCGCGGCGACCAAGTTCAGCCAATTGCAGCTGGATGCCGACAAGACTTACGAGGCGATGCTGCGTTTGGGTGTAAAGACCAGCACAGGTGATGCCGAGGGCGAGGTGATTGAAACTCGCCCGGTGGTGGTCAGTGATGCTGATGTGGCGCGGGTAAGAGAGCAGTTCACTGGATTGATCAGTCAGCTGCCTCCCATGCACAGTGCCCTGAAAAAAGATGGCAAGGCGCTTTACGAATATGCGCGGGCCGGAATTGAAGTGGATCGTGCCTCACGAGAGGTGCAGATTTTTGAACTGGATTTGACGCTGGTAACTGCGGATGCAGGGCCGCCAACCATCAAGTTGGTGGCGAAATGCAGCAAGGGCACGTACATCCGCACGCTCGGTGAAGACATTGGTGAGGCGCTGGGTTGCGGCGCGCACTTGAGTGCCTTGCGGCGCATTGCCACCGGTGGCTTCGAGGTAGCGCAGTGTGTGACGCTGGCGGAGCTGGAGGCGATGAACGAGGCGCAACGGCTGGGCTGTTTGCAGCCGGTGGACAGCCTGTTGGCGGATCACACTGTGGTCACACTCGATGCTGACAATGCCGGACGTTTTCTGTCGGGTTTGCGGCGTCGCGGCTCCTGGCCGGATGCGGCGCAGGTGGCGGTGTATGCCAGTGAAGATGCCATGTTGCTGGGCACGGCCCGGGTGGTGGCAGGAGAGTTGATTCCGGGGCGGCTGCTCAGCCCGATTGAAATTGAACAGATGAAACAGAGCCGTCATTGAATGACGATGTTCTTTCGAATTTAACTTATTTAAGAGAAAGTGAACCATGGCCCATAAACAAATCAGAAACATCGCGATCATTGCCCACGTTGACCATGGCAAAACCACCATGGTTGACCAGTTGCTGCGTCAGTCCGGTACCTTTGCCGAGCACGAAAAAGTGGTCGACACCGTGATGGACAACAACGCGATTGAAAAAGAGCGTGGCATCACGATTCTGGCCAAGAACTGTGCCGTGACCTGGGAAGGCACTCACATCAACATCGTCGACACCCCCGGCCACGCCGACTTCGGTGGTGAGGTGGAACGTGCGCTGTCCATGGTCGACGGCGTGGTGTTGCTGATCGACGCCCAGGAAGGCCCGATGCCGCAGACCCGCTTTGTGACCAAGAAGGCGCTGGCCCTGGGCCTCAAGCCGATTCTGGTGGTGAACAAGGTCGACAAGCCGGGTGCACGCCCGCAATTCGTGGTCGACGCGGCCTTTGATTTGTTTGACAAACTCGGTGCCACCGATGAACAGCTTGATTTCCCCGTCGTGTATGCCTCAGGTATCAATGGCTGGTCGTCACTGGAAGAGGGCGGTCAGGGCGAGCAGTGGGGCCCCGACATGTCGGCCCTGTTCAATACCATTCTCGAGCACGTGCCGCACCAGCAGGGTGACCCGGCTGCGCCGCTGCAATTGCAGATTTCTGCGCTCGATTTCTCCACTTTTGTCGGCCGCATCGGCGTGGGCCGCATCAGCCAGGGCACGATCAAGCCCATGATGGACGTGGTTGTCATGGAAGGTCCGGACGGCAAGGCTGTGAAAGGCCGCATCAACCAGGTGTTGACCTTCCAGGGCTTGGAACGCGTGCAGACCGACGAAGCCGGTCCCGGCGAAATTGTGCTGATCAACGGTATCAATGACATTGGTATCGGCGTCACCATCACCGACCCGGCGACCCCGGCACCGTTGCCCATGCTCAAGGTGGACGAACCCACACTGACCATGAATTTTTGCGTCAACACCAGCCCGCTGGCTGGCCGCGAAGGCAAATACGTCACCAGCCGCCAGATCTGGGACCGCCTGCAAAAAGAACTGCAGCACAACGTGGCGCTGCGTGTCAGGGAAACCGACGAAGAAGGCATTTTCGAAGTCATGGGCCGTGGTGAACTGCACCTGACCATCCTGCTGGAAAACATGCGCCGCGAAGGGTATGAGCTGGCTGTGTCCAAGCCACGCGTGGTGTTCCGTGACGTGGATGGCGTGCGTTACGAGCCCATCGAAATGGTCACAGCCGACATCGAAGAGCAGCATCAGGGCGGCGTCATGCAAGCCCTGGGCGAGCGCAAGGGCGACCTGGTCAACATGGAACCGGACGGCCGTGGCCGTGTCCGCTTGGAGTACCGCATTCCGGCACGTGGCCTGATCGGCTTCACCAATGAATTTCTCAACCTGACGCGTGGTTCGGGCCTTATTTCCAACATCTTTGACAGCTATGAGCCGCATAAGGGTGAAATCGGCGGCCGCAAGAACGGTGTGCTGATCTCGATGGATGCCGGTGAAATTTTCAACTACGCGCTGGGCAAGCTCGATGACCGTGGCCGCATGTTTGTCACTGCCAACGATCCGGTCTATGAAGGCATGATTGTGGGTATCCACAACCGTGACAACGACCTGGTGGTCAACGCCACGCGCACCAAGCAGCTCACCAACTTCCGCGTCAGCGGCAAGGAAGACGCGATCAAGATCACGCCTCCGATCCAGTTGACGCTCGAGTACGGCGTTGAATTCATCGAAGACGACGAGCTGGTTGAAATCACGCCCAAGTCGATCCGTCTGCGCAAGCGTTACCTGTCCGAGCACGAGCGTAAAAAAGCCGGCCGCAACGCCTGACTTGAAACTCTCCCATAACCGGGCTGTCTGGCTGATGGTGGCGGTGACCCTGATGTGGTCGACCGCCGGGGTGGTCACGCGCCACCTCGAGCACGCGCAGAAGTTTGAAGTCACCTTCTGGCGCAGCTTGTTCACCATGCTGTGCCTGCTGGTCATGTTGCCCCTGTTCAAGGGACGCGACGTCTTTGCCCGCATGCGCCAGGGCGGTTCGGCGCTGTGGTTGTCGGGTCTGTGCTGGTGCGGCATGTTCACCTTTTTCATGGTGGCCATGATGCTCACCACGGTGGCCAATGTGCTGGTCACCATGGCCTTGGCCCCCTTGTTGACCGCGCTGATGGCGCGCATTTTTATTGGCCATCACATTCGATTGCGCACCTGGCTCGCGATTGTGGTGGCGGGTGCCGGCATCGCCTACATGTACGCCAGCCAACTGGGGCAGGGTGTCAGCCTGGCGGGCACGCTGGTGGCGCTGTGTGTGCCGATTGCCGGCGCCGCCAACTGGACCATCACCCAACACGCCCATGCGCAGGGCCAGGACGTCGACCTGATTCCCGCCGTGTTGGTGGGGGCCGTGTTGTCCTCCCTGGTGACCTTGCCTCTGGCCTGGCCGTTCCAGGCCTCTGCCCATGATCTGATCTTGCTGTTCGGCCTGGGACTGGTGCAACTGGCCATTCCCTGCGTGCTCGTGGTAGTTTGTGCCCGTGTGCTGAAAGCGCCTGAAGTGGCGCTGCTGGGGCTGCTGGAAGTCATATTCGGCATCCTGCTGGCCTGGGTCGGCGCCGGTGAGGTGCCGCATCAGGACGTGTTTGTCGGTGGTGCGCTGGTGATTGGTGCGCTGGTCGCTAACGAGCTTGTCGGATGGAAAGGGCGGGCATGAGCAAAAACATGAATGATGTCGTCTGCGAAATTCGTGGCGAGGTGGGTTTCATCACGCTGAACCGTCCGCAAGCGCTCAACGCCTTGAGCCTGTCGATGATTCGTGCCTTGACCAGCTGCCTGCTGGCTTGGGGCGTGGATGACCGCATCCGGGCGGTCGCCATTCGGGGCAGCAACAAGGCGGGTCCCTTCGGTGCCTTTTGTGCTGGTGGGGATATTCGTTTTTTCCATCAGTGCCTGCTGTCGGGCGACCCCGCGGCAGACGACTTTTTTACCGAGGAATACCGCCTCGACCATTTGATCCACAACTTTCCCAAACCATTCATTGCGTTCATGGATGGTGTGGTCATGGGCGGTGGCATGGGTCTGAGCCAAGGTGCATCGCACCGGTTGGTGACCGCGCGCAGCAAACTGGCCATGCCGGAAACACTCATCGGCCTGTTTCCGGATGTGGCTGGTGGCTATTTCCTGAGCCGCTGCCCCGGTGCCGTCGGCGAATGGCTGGCTTTGACCGGCACCTCGCTGGGCGCGGCCGATGCGATTGCGGCGGGCCTGGCCGATCATTGTCTGGATGCCGGGCAATTGCACCATGCCTGGGACGCGCTGGCCGACATCAAGTCGCTGGACGTTACCAGGCTACAGGCTTGGCTGGATGAATTTTCTGTCGCGACCGGGGCTGAACCACTGTGGGACCGCGGCCGGATCGATGCCTTTTTCTCGCTGGAGTCCGTCAGCGTCATAGTGCAGGCGCTTGAGGCCGATGTTTCCGAGTGGGCACAGCACACTGCTGTGTTGCTGCGTCAGCGCTCGCCGCTGATGCTGCATGTGGCCCTGGAACAAATCCGGCGCGCGCGCCAACTCTCAGTGGCACAGGACCTGCGCATGGAGCGCGACATGGTGCGGCATTGCTTTTTTCCAAGGCATCTGGCACGAAGCGGCGCCCGGACTGAAACTGCCGAGGGCATACGCGCCCTGGTAATCGACAAGGACAACGCACCGGTCTGGCAGCCGGCTCGTATTGAAGACGTCACCCCGGACATGGTGCAGGCCTTTTTTACAAGTCCCTGGGTGGCGCACAGCCATCCGCTGCGCGATCTGGTTTGAGACCTGTCGCGCACCCGCTAAAGCTGGCGGTAAACCTCTTGCGCCAATTTCATCAGTGAGGCCTGCGGCAACTGGCCGGCCAAGGCATAACCAAAACCCTGGTCGACCCAATAAAAACTGGGTATGCCGGCCTGGGGCTCGAATTTGAAACTGGTTTCCTGGTTCGATACCCCGGCTGCAGCCTTGTTGACCGACCCCAAGTAAAGCGTGACGCGTTGCCCCGCCGTGTTCTGGAACATGAACTGCGCGCGGGCACCGGCATCTCCGGGCAGCAAACGCCCGCCAACCAGATCAAAACCCTGGCCGGTCAAATCAGGCACCTTGAGTGGTTTGCCGAGTCGTTTGGACAACCACTGCACCAGGTGGGCCTGCTCCAGCGCCGTGACTTCGACCGGGTGGCGAACCTCGGGTGTGTAGACGGCGTGGGCCAGGCTGGCCTGCCGCACAAACTCACGCTCCGGCTGGGCGCGCGCCATGCCGAGCATGGTTGCCGCACGACCCCCTGCTTCGGGCCAGCTGGAGTTGGCCAACCAACCCGCGCCAAAGGCAATCAGCAAACTGGCGGCCATACCGCCATAACGCCACCATGGGTGCAAAGTCGGCCGCATCCGCTGGCTGCCTTGGGCCGCCTTCAACAGCGACGATGGCACCGGCTCTGCCAATACCTGGGTGTGCAGGCGCTGCAAGGTCTCGCGCTGGTGTTGCCAACTCGTCAGCCTGGCCTGGTTCTGCGGGTCGTCAGCCAGGCGCTCGCGCAGCACATTCAAATCGTCGTGCGCACCCTGACCGTCCACCAGTGCGTGGAGTTCATCGTCAGTTAACGGTTGCGTCGGCTTGCGGTTCATGATGGCAGGTGGATTATTTCAAACGGTGCAGCGTCAAAGGGCGGGTCGGAGCAGCATGACCTACTGCCGGGTCTGCAGCAACACGTGCAGGCGCATCCAGCAGTGTTTGCAAGCGGACCCTGGCACGCGACAGGCGAGACATGACCGTGCCCAGCGGTACCCCGGTGACCTTGGCAATCTCGGCGTAACTCAAGTCTTCCATGCTCACCAGCAGCAAGACTTCACGCTGTTCTGGTGGCAGCAGCAACAGGCAGCGTTGCAGATCGAGCGCCTGGTCCGGGCTGGACCCGGGTGTCGGCAACTCGTCGGCCAGATCGTCTATGTCGAGCATGGCGGGTCGGGCGCTGCCCCCCGTTTGGCGCAACTGATTGACAAACAGGTTGTGCATCACGCTGAACAGCCAGGCACGCAAGTTGGTTCCGACCAGCCACAAGCGCCATTTGCTGCAGGCCCGCTCCAGCGTGTCCTGCACCAAATCATCAGCCGCCCAGGTGTCACCCGTTAGCGCCCGTGCGTAACGGCGCAGTGAGGGGATCTGGGCAACCATGAGTTCGCGGGTCATGGCGCCATTTCAAGTGGGCAGGTGCTGGTCATGTTTGCAGGTCGCGCTCGGGCCGCTTGACCTGGTCAGGGCCTGGCGACTTGCCAGACACCACCAACGCCGTCGCCGGTCTGGTCGCCGGGCTTGGTGTCCTTGACCCAGTAATAAATCGGCATGCCCTTGACCGCCCATTGTTTCTTGCCGTCATCGCGGGTGATGATGCTGAAGTCGCCACTGGCAGCCTCACCATCGGCAGCCATCAAGGGCGGCCAGTTGACGGCGCATTGCCCATTGCAGACAGACTTGCCGTTGCCGGCCACGTCCTTGTCAAAGGTGTACAGCGTCATTCCGTTCGGGCCAACCAGCACGCCGTTGGCCACGCTAACCGGTGCGGCGAACACAGAGGCGCACGCCGCCAGCAGGGCAAAGGCGGCAGAAGTCATGAAAAGTGCGGATGATTTGAATGTCATGGTGAACTCCAAAGTAGGGTGAATACAAACAGGCGTTTGCAATCACATGAACACCGGGCATGGCGGTTTTATTCCCGCAGTCTGCAAATAAAGATTGAATCCGGGCTTTTAGGCCATGACTACAATCCGCGCGAGTCTTTATTCTATGAAAATCTTCAAAAAATCTCTTTTGCTTGATAACAGCCCGGCGGCATCGATCCGGTGGGCGGCGCCTTGGTGAGCCTGGTCCTGTTGGATGGCCGACGGCCAGGTTGGCTGGGCAGGGTGGGTGCACTGTGAGCCTGTTCAAATCGGCCTCGGTGGTGTCGGCCCTCACGCTCTTGTCGCGCATTACCGGGCTGGTGCGTGAGCTGCTGATTGCGTCCACCTTTGGCGCATCAAGCATGACCGACGCCTTCAACGTGGCGTTTCGCATTCCCAATCTGTTCCGGCGCTTTTTTGGTGAAGGTGCGTTCAGCCAGGCTTTTGTGCCCGTGTTGGCCGCCTCCAAGGCCCAGCAGGGTGATGCTGTCACCCGTGTGCTGATTGACCGGGTGGCCACGGTATTGGTCTGGGCCTTGCTGATGCTGAGTGTGTTGGGCGTGCTGGGCGCTGGTGGCATGGTCTGGGCCATGGCTAGCGGTTTGCAACAGGACCCGCACGGTTATGACGTGGCGGTGATTCTGACGCGCTGGATGTTTCCCTACATTGCCTTCATGTCGCTGGTGGCTTTGGGTGCAGGCGTGCTCAATACCTACAAGCGTTTCGCTGTGCCCGCGGCCACGCCGGTGTTGCTCAATCTTTGCATGATCCTGGCGGCTTGGCTGGGTGCGCCATGGTTCAAAAGACTGGGGCTGGAGCCGATTTATGCCCCCGGTGGTGTGTTGCTGGGGGGCGTGTTGCAGTTGGCCGTGCAATGGCTGGCTTTGAAACGGCTAGGACTCCATCCGCGGCCCGCCTGGCGCTGGTCGGCCCTCAAATTGGCCTGGGCTGATGCGGGTACCCAAAACATTCTGATCCTCATGGGGCCGGCCTTGCTGGGGGTTGGCGTGGCGCACCTGTCGATGCTGATCAATACCCAGATCGCTTCTTATCTGGCGCCGGGCAGCGTCAGCTGGATCACCTATGCTGATCGACTCATGGAATTCCCAACTGCCATGCTGGGTGTGGCCATGGGCGTGGTGCTGATGCCGCAGCTGGCCATGGCCCGCGCCAGCGGTGATGCGGCCCGTTATTCGGCCATGCTGGACTGGGGCTTGCGTTTGGTGGTGGTGCTGGCGGTGCCCTGTTCGCTGGCATTGCTGGTGTTTCCGCTGCCGCTGGTGGCGGTGCTTTACCATTATGGCGCCATGACCGGTTTTGACGTGCAGCAGGTCACCAATGCTTTGATGGGCTGGGGTGTGGGGCTGGTCGGCATTGTGGGCATCAAGGTGCTGGCTCCGGGTTATTTCGCCAGCCAGGACACCAAGACACCGGTCAAGGTGGCAGTGGTGGTGCTGGTGCTGACACAAATACTCAATGCGCTGCTGGTGCCCGTCTTTGCGCACGCCGCATTAACACTGTCGATCGGCATTGGCGCACTGGTGAATGCCTTGTGGCTGCTGATCGGACTGTTGAAGCGCGGCAGTTACAAGCCTGAGCCGGGCTGGGGCCTGTTTGTGCTGCAGGTGCTGGCGGCCTGTGTCTTGTTGGGTCTGTTCCTGATGTGGGCCAATGGCTTCTTTGCCTGGACCGCGTTGCGCGCCGAGAGCGGCAAGCGGATCGGCTTGCTGGCTTTGATTCTGCTGGCCTCCGGTGTGATTTATTTCCTGGCCTTGTGGGCTGCTGGCATGAAATTGCGCCAGTTTTTAAGACGATAGACAATAGGCCCATGCATCTGTCACTGAACGTCCCGACGCCTCTGGAGTATTTTTCTTCTCTGGTGCACAGTGACGCCGATTTTCCGCTGCTGGAGGCCGCCGTCAGCCTGGCCCAGGACGATTACCCTGACCTCGTTGTACAGCAAGTGCTTGGCGATATTGACCAGTTGCTGGCGCGCTTGCGGCGCCGCTTGGCTGCAGACGCAGGTTCTTTGCAGAAATTGCGTGTGCTGAACCAGTTCATTTATCGCGATCTGAACTTTGGCGGCAATTTCAACAACTTCATGGACCCCGACAACAGCTACATCCACGTGGTGTTGCGGACCCGCCTGGCCATTCCCATCTCTCTGGCTGTGATCTGGCTCGAGCTGGCCCAGGGTATTGGCCTGAAGGTGCGTGGCATCAGTTTTCCGGGGCATTTCATGGTCAAGGTGAATTTGACCGAGGGTCAGGTCGTGATGGATCCGCTGACCGGCAAGTCACTCAGCCGCGAAGAACTGTCCGAGCGCCTGGCGCCGTTTCATGATTGGGGCGGCCTCGACGGTGACGACGAATTGCCCCTGGGCCTCTACCTGCAGGCCGCGTCCCCGCGCGACATCATTGCCCGCATGTTGTTCAATCTCAAGGAAATCCATTCGGCGCAGGAAGACTGGGGGCGCCTGATCGCGGTGCAGGACCGACTGATTGTGTTGCTGCCACAGGCCTGGCCTGAGTACCGGGACCGGGGTTTGGCCCATGCCGAAGCCGGGCGCCCGGGGCACGCACTGGAAGACCTTGAAACCTACCTGGCCAATGCCACCGAGGCAGCCGACCGTCGCGCCATCGCCGCCCGGGTGAGCGAACTCAGACGCGCCACCCAGTAAACCACCAAGTAATCACTTGGCCCGCAGGCCTTGTGCTAGCGCTCCGACGGCCATACCGGCCAGTGCCCACATCACGTCCCAGTTGCCGACGCCAATGGCGGCAATGGCAGGGCCGGGGCAGACCCCCGAC
>JBEGLK010000045.1:0-12440 GCA_041183605.1 Pseudomonadota bacterium | reverse complement strand
GAGGCCCCTGAAGGTCTGAGCACCGGCTATTTTGTGAAGCCGACCATTTTCTCTGGCGACAACCACAGCCGTATTGCCCGCGAGGAAATCTTCGGGCCGGTGGTCGTGATCATTCCGTTCAAGGATGAGGCTGACGCCATCGCCATTGCCAACGACTGCCAATATGGCCTGGCCGGTGCCGTCTGGGCTGCCACGCCGGAGCGTGCACGTGAGGTTGCTTCCAAGATTCGTACCGGCCGCATCCGCATCAATGGCGCGGCGCTGGACAAACGCGGCACCCACGGCGGCTTCAAGCTGTCTGGCGTCGGCCGCGAATGGGGCCGTGTTGGCATTGAAGAGTTCCTTGAGTACAAATCGGTGATCGGCTGACAGCCGATGGATTGGTACACCCATCAGCCGGTGAAGGCAAGCTCATGCAAAAACATATGAAAACCGTCCTGAGAATGGTTCTCGCCTGCGCCCTGACGAGCCAGGCCTTGTTGGCTGGCGCACAGTCAAGTTACCCGGCCAAGCCCATCAAGGTGCTGGTGGGTGTGCCCCCGGGGGGCAGCACCGATGCCTTGACGCGGGTGTTTGCGGAATGGCTGCAGGAGAGCATGGGCCAGCCGGCCGTGGTGGAGAACAAACCCGGTGCCAATACCGCCGTCGCCGCAGATCTCGTGGCGCGCTCGGCGCCGGATGGTTATACGCTGCTTGTGACCACCGAGGCCTTCATCACGATGCCTTTGCTGACCAAGGTTCAATATGACCCGTTCAAGGATTTCGCGCCGGTGGGGACCGTGGGTGTGAACCGGTTTGTGTTGTCTGTCCATCCTTCGGTGCCGACCAACACGGTGCAGGAATTCATTGCTTATGCCAAGGCGAACCCCGGGAAGTTGAATTTTGGTTCGTCCGGCAATGCTGGCGCGTCGCATATTGGCCTGGAGAAGTTCAAGATGCTGACGGGGACCGAAATCACTCACATCCCTTACCGCGGCGCCGGGCCGGCGCTGACCGATGGCATTGCAGGGCAATACCAGGCTTCGATGTGGACGCCGTTGGCAGTTTCGCCCCATGTCAAGGCGGGCAAACTCAAGCCGCTGGCCGTGACGGGCCCCAAGCGCATGTCTTTCATGCCCGATGTGCCGACTTTCGCCGAGGCGGGTCTGCCTGCCTTCGACCACCGCTCATGGCTGAGTGTTTACGCGCCGGCAGGCACACCCAAGCCGGTAGTGGACAGGCTCAACGCCGAGATCAGCAAGATGCTGGCTTCGGCCAAGATCAAGCAGAAACTCGAAGGCGCGGGTGTCGAGCCGTTCATTTCCACGCCCGAGCAACTGACCCAGATGGCACACGCCGAGACACTTGAACTGCAAAAGCTGATCAAGGTCTCCAATATCAAAATGGACTGAAGGAAAAAATAGACATGTCCGAAACCCTGACCCAGACGCTTGCCGCTTACGCGGCCTCCACCACCTGCGCTGCCATTCCGAGTGAGGTCAAGGAGCGCGCCAAGCAGGTGATCTTCGACGAAATCGCCGGTGCCTATTTCTCGCGACGCAGCCTGGCGGGTGATCTCGGGGCGCGTTATGCGGCCTTGGCTGGCGGCACCCCGGAGGCGCGTATTTACGCGACCGGGCAGCGTGTGTCGGCAGCCAATGCGGCGCTGGCCAATGGTGCCGCCGGCCATGGTGAAGAAGTCGATGGTGCACACGTTGTAGGTGGTCACCCGGCGGCGAGCATCGTGCACGCAGCAGTGGCTATGGCGGAGCGCCAGCGCGCCACCGGTGCTGACCTGCTCAATGCGGTGGTGCTGGGTTATGACGTCGGCATCCGCGTCGTTGAAGCCTGCGGCGGTTTGTTCTCGGTGAAGAATCGTTTCGGCCTGAACTCGGACCTTTTGTATGCCCTGGGCTGCTCCGCTGCTGCGAGCAGGATCCTGGGCCTGGATGCGCTCAAGCACAGTCATGCGATGGCGCTGACCACTTTTGGCAGCAACGCGCTGGTCGCCTTTTATGCGGAGAAACGCCACATCAGCAAGTCGCTGTGCAACGGCATGCACGCGTCAGCCGGCGTCACCGGCGCGCTGATGGCGGTGGTGGGACTGGAAGGCCACGAGGACATCATCGGAGCCCCTTATGGTGTGCTGCACGCCTGGGGCCTGGCGGAACAGCGCGAGGCGATCACGCGCGGTCTCGGCGAAACCTACCGTGTCATGGGAGCCAACTTCAAGTTCGTCAACGCCGGCTACCCGATCCATGCCCCGGTCGAGGCGGCGACGACACTGGTGGCAAAGCACGGTATTGCACTTGACGCCATCGAGGCCATTCATATCGGCATGCCGACCAATGCCATGAAGGTGGTTGATGGGCGCGACATGCACAACATCTGTGTGCAGGACATGGTGACCGCGGCGCTAATCCAGGGTGGCCTGAAACTGCGTGAACTGCCATTCCCTGCCATGTTGAGCAATCCCGCTTTCCCACGTTTGCGTCCGCGTGTGACGGCGGCTGGCGATGCCGAGCTCGACCGCGATCAGCCCACGGGGCGCGGCGCCATCGTACGCATTCAGCTGAAGGACGGTACGACCGTTGTGCAGCGTGTTGAGCATCCGCGCGGGCACAGTCTGCGCGCACCTGGGACGAATTGGCGGCCAAGTGGAAAGAAGGTCTACCCGAATGTGATGTGGATCGCATGCTGGCCCTGACCCGTGGCCTTGAAGACGTCGAGGATGTCAACGAGCTGGTGACGGCTTTCATCACACAAAAATAATCCGGATCTTTCCCATGTTCAATGTTCTGGCTTGCTGCACCTGCGGCCCCAGCGAACCGTTCAAGCTCACCACGATCCAGCGTCGTGATCCGGGTCCGCGCGACGTCGTGATCGACATTGCTTACGCCGGCATTTGCCACTCTGACGTCGAACACGCGCGCAAACTGCGTGACGGTGGCAAGACCATGTATCCGCTGGTACCGGGGCACGAGATGGCGGGCATTGTCTCTGCCGTTGGCTCTGAAGTCACGAAGTTTGCAGTTGGAGACCGGGCTGGCGTTGGCAACATGGTTGACTCTTGCCGGGTCTGTGTCAACTGCCGCGCCGGGCTGGAGCAATATTGCAGCGGCAGGCGCGTCCTGGCTTATAACTCGCTCGACCGGAATGACCAGCCGACCTATGGTGGTTACAGCCAGAAGATCGTGGTTGACGAGGCCTTCGTTGTCAAGATCCCCGAAAGTCTCCCGCTCGAAAATGCCGCGCCGCTGTTTTGTGCGGGCATCACCCTGTACTCGCCGCTGAGGCACTGGAAGGCAGGTCCGGGCAAACGGGTGGGCATTCTCGGTTTTGGTGGACTCGGGCACGTCGGTGTCCAGATCTCCAGGGCCTTGGGTGCGCACACCACGGTGTTCGATTTGTCGCCGGCCAAGCGTGAAGACGCCTTGCGCCTGGGTGCTGACGCCTACCATGTGGTCACTGACAGCGGCTTTTTCACCGAACTCGCCAATTCCTTTGACTTGATCATTTCCACGGTGCCCGCCAATGTCGACCTCGACGCCTATCTTGGTTTGCTGGCGCTTGATGGCACACTGGTCAGCCTGAGTATCCCGACCAAACCCCTGAGTTTGTCCGCTGCCTCGCTGCTGGCGAACCGGCGATCGATTTCGGGAACACGAAGCGGCGGTTTGGCCGAAACGCAGGAGATGATCGACTTCTGCGCCCAGCATGGCATTGGCGCGCAGGTCGAGGTCATCGGTGCTGACCGGATCGACGAGGCCTACGAGCGTTTGCTGGCCGGTGACGTCAGATACCGGTTTGTGATCGACATCAATACGCTGAAGAAAGCATCCACATGAGGGATTTCTTCATCTAAGAAAAAGACGGTCCTGTCGTCACCCTGACCATGAACCAGCCGGAGCAGCGCTATCCGCTGACCGGCAATAGATGAAGCGTCAAGCCTCCCCCGAAGTCAGCGAAATGGACATTCGCCACGACTACCGCCGTGGTATCCAGCGGGTTTCACTTGGACTCTTCAACCTCGAAGTGCCGGTGATTGGCGCACTGAACGGTCACGCGATTGGCGCCGGTCTTGACCTGGCCTGTATGTGTGACATTCGTATCGCCAGCGAGAAGGCGAAAATGGCGGCGAGCTTCATCAAGGTGGGCATCATCCCCGGGGATAGTGGCGCCTGGTTGTTGCCGCGGATCGTGGGCATGTCACGTGCGGCAGAAATGGTCTTGACCGTTGACATCATCGATGCTCAGCAGGCGCTGGCCTGGGATCTGGTCTCGAAGGTGGTGCCGCACGATGACCTGATGTCGTCAGCACGCGACCTGGCGAGTCGCATCACCCAGCACGCCTCACGTAGCGTGCGGCTCACAAACGCTTGTTGCGCGAAGCACTGCGCTCACCTTTTGATACGGTGCTGGAACTGTCGGCCGTGTACCAGGCTGTTTGTCACAAGCCGCCGGACCACACCGAGGCGGTCGACGCTTTCCTGGAGAAACGCTCGCCTCGTTTCAGCTGAGCTCATTCGAGGTCTGGTCCGGGCACTCAGCTGTTTTTGGCAGATTCGTGCAACTTCATGTCGGGCCACGCCACGCGTGCTGCTTCCATGAAGGCACGCACAAGGGGGTCTTCCTTGCGGCTGGCCAGATGAATTACGACCAGCGGAATTTCGGTTCTTGACAGGGGTGACAAGGCCAGGTAACCGTCCGCTTCACCCTTGAGCGCATATTCCTCTCGGATCAGCATCATGCCAACACCGGCCTTGAGCATGGCTTGCGCCAGCGCTGCATTGTTGAAACGCATGATGGCGTTGATCTCGAGACCACGCTCGGTGAAGAGCTGATTCATGATGGTGGCGTAAGCCATGCTGTTGTCAGACGGCGTGATCCAGGGCAAACGCGCCAACTCGGTCCAGTCCGAACGTTCGATTTGATCTTTCCAGGCGATCGGGCCACCAATGCGAAACCCGACCTGCTTGAGCTCGTGGTAACAAAAACTGGGATCGTTCGGGCGCGCCAAAAGCATGCCGACATCGAGTTCACCGCTCTTGAGCCCCTGATGTACGCCAGACGATGGCCGGGCATGCAGGTCCAGTCCGATCAGCGGATGTTTCTTGCGCAGTTCAGCAATCACCTCGCCGATGCGGCTGGAAGAAGGGTCGCCGCTGGCGCCAATGGACAACAGGCCTTCCACTTCACCGCGCAGCTCACGGGCGAAAGTTGTGAACAGGGTGGCCTCATGCAGCAACTCCTTGGCCTTGCGAAAAAGTAGCTGGCCGGCGCCAGTGAGTTCGAGGCTGCGGTTGGTCCGTATAAAAAGCTGGGTTCCCAGGCGCTCTTCAATGGCGCGCACATGGGCACTGGCGGCCGATTGGCTGACGTGAATTCTCTCGGCAGCCCGGGTCAGATGCTGCTCTTCCGCGACGGCAACGAAGGTACGTAGTTGGACGAGATCAATCAGCATGGTGATGGAATATTCTACTCCAGGGCCAAAACAAGCGGCATCGTTCAGGAAACCTAAACACACGATTCTGAAAATGCCGTTGGACATTTTTTGACGGGGCTTTTAGACTGAACGACCCTCAGAAATGGCGACCATGGCGCTGACGAAAAAATGTCAGGCCGGGATCACATCTCGAAGAAAATAATTGTTTCAATCCATGGAGACATCATCATGAAAAAACTCGTACAGCGTTTGCTGCTCGTCGCGCTTTTGGCGGCGGGTGGGGCAATAGCACAGACCGAACGATTTCCGTCCAAGCCGATCCAGATCATTCAAACCGGAACCCCTGGCTCGCAATCCGACACCCTGGTGCGGTTTCTGGCGACAGGCGTGCAAAAGGTACTTGGACAGCCGGTGGTAATCCAGACCTCGTCCAGCGCTGCGGGCACCATCGGTGTCGATCAGGCGCGCCGGGCGGCGCCCGACGGCTACACCATTTTTTATGGTGGTAATACCGTGATGGCGGCCAACGTCCACCTGTTCAAAAATCTCAACTATGACCCTGTGCGTGATTTCGAGCCGATCACCCTGGTTACGGCCAATCCACTGGTGTTGGTGGTTCGGTCCGACCTGCCGATCAAGTCGGTGTCTGAGCTGATTGCCTATGCCAAAGCCCGACCCGGGCAAATGAACTACGGTGTGGGCAACTCGGGTAACAAGGTTGCCGTCAGCCTGCTTGAATCGCTCACCGGTATTCAGACGACAGAAATTGGCTACAAGGGGGCCACGCCTGCCATGATGGACCTGGTCGCCGGTCGCCTGGACTTCTACATGTCCGACCCGGTGGTGGCAGAGCAGTTCATCAAGCAGGGAAAAATCCGTGCGCTCGCGGTGACTGCGCCGGCGCGGCTGCCTTCCATGCAGTCGCTGCCGACCATCTCCGAGGCGGGTGTGAAGGGTTACACCGACATCGCCAGCTTCCTCGGCATGTATGCACCTCGCGGAACACCCAAGGCCGTTATCGACACCCTCAACGATGCTTTCGTCAAGGTCATCACCAGCAAGGAAGGCCAAGCCTACTACGAGCAGGTGGGGATGGTGCCAAAGACTTCCACCCCGCAAGGCCTGGCGACTTATTTGAAAGAGCAGATCGATTTCTGGGGGCACTTGGTCAAGGTGTCCGGGATTCAGCCCCAGTAAGCCACCTGCGGCGGTTTTTTTAGCTATTTATCAACAAAAGGATACACATGAAGTTAGGATTTATTGGCCTGGGCACGATGGGTGCGGGCATGGCACTCAACCTGCGCAAGGCCGGGCACGAGATGGTTGTTCACGACGTGCGCAAGGCAAGCGCCGATCCGCTGATCGCTGCGGGTGCCACCTGGGTGGACACGGTGGCCGAGGTCGGTGCCAAGTCTGACGTGGTGTTCACCTCCGTCCCAGGCCCAAAGGAAATGCAACAAATCGGTTTGGGTGAAGGCGGCTTGTTGAGCTCGATGCGCCCGGGCACGGCGTGGTTTGACCTTTCGACCAACTCGCCCACGGTGGTGCGCGAAGTCTACAAACGTTGCAAGGAAAAAGGCATCACCCTGTTCGACGCGCCAGTGAGCGGTGGCCCATCGGGTGCGCGTTCGGGCAAGCTGGCGATCTACGTCGGTGGTGACGCGGATGCATTCGAACAATACAAGTCACTGCTTGACGCGCTGGGTGACCAGGTCATGCGCGTGGGTGACATCGGGGCTGGCAACAGCGCCAAGCTGGTGCACAACGTGGCGAGTATGACAGTGCGCATGATGATCGCCGAAGTCATGACCCTGGGTGTCAAGGCCGGAGTGGATCCGCTCGAACTCTGGCACGCGGTGCGCCAGGGTGCGATCGGCCGTGCGCGCACGTTTGACCGTATTGGTGACCAGTATCTGCAGGCCAAATACGATCCGCCGAATTTTGCAGTGCGCCTGGCGCACAAGGACCTCACCTTGGGTCTGGACCTGGCCAAGGAACTGGGTGTGCCAATGCACTACGCTGAAGTGGCCTACAAGGATTTCACCGAGGCGCTGGAGCGTGGTTGGGGCGACCGTGACTCGCGTTCACCCATGCAGCTGCAGAACGAGCGCGCTGGCGTGGAGATCAAGGTGTCGGCGGAAGACGTGGCCAAGACGCTGGCCCGTGGCTGAACACAGGTCTCAAACTTTCATTAATTACCAATCAAACTGAAGGACTGACATGGACGCAAAACAAACCGGTCGCAAGATCATGAACCAGCTCATGGGAGAAGGTTACGTGGAAGGCAAAGACAAGAAAGTCAATTCCTTTACCTCCGTGCTGAACGATTACTCGGAAGAAGTCTGCTTCGGCCGAGTGTGGGCGCGCAACGGCATTGACCACAAGCTGCGCAGCATCCTGAATATCGCCATGTTGACGGCGCTGGGTCGTCCCAACCAGTTGCGCAACCACCTGGAAGGTGCGCTCAACAACGGCTGGACTGTGAATGAGTTGCAGGAAGTTCTGTTGCATTCTGCCGTCTATTGCGGCCTGCCGGCTGCGGGCGACGCTTTCAAGGTTGCCGAGGAAGTCTTGCGGGCACGCAAGCTCATCGATTGATATCGATCACGTGATTTCTGTGGACTGACTTGATGGAGTACACATGACGAACAGGGTGGAAGCCGGCACCTTTGGCGCCGAGGCAGTGGTTGTCGAGCCGGACTTGCCCGTCATCGATTGCCACCATCACCTTTGGCATCGTCCTGGCAGTCGCTACCTGGTTGAAGAGTTTGCTGACGATCTGGCAAGCGGACACAAGGTGATCGCCTCCGTCTACGTTGAATGCGGGTCCATGAACCGCAACAGCGGCCCGCCTGCGCTCCAACCTGTTGGAGAGGCCGAGTTTGTTGCCGGCATGGCCGCGATGAGTGCCAGCGGTTTTTACGGACCGGCAAAGATCTGCGCCGCCTTTGTTGGCGCTGCGGATCTGTCGCTCGGAGCTGCGGTGGATGACGTGCTGGATGCACTTGCATTGGCCAGCGGTGGCAGGTTGCGGGGTGTCCGGGGTGCCGTGGTATGGGATGCCAATGATGCGATCAATCCCGGCGGGCGGCCCCATGCCAAGCGGGGTTTGCTGCTTGATCCTGCCTTTCGCCAAGGCGTAGCGCGCCTGGCCGAGCGCCATCTGGTCTACGATGCATGGCAGTATTACACCCAGTTGCATGAGCTCGGCAGTCTCGCTGACGCCTTCCCCGACCTGCCGATCGTGGTCAATCACTGCGGTGGATTGGTCGGCATTGGTGCGTATGCCGCGCCAGACAACTTTGAGCGCTGGCGCTCTCAGGTCACCGAACTGGCGCGTCGCCCCAATGTCCTGATGAAGCTGGGTGGATTGTCAGGGCATCGTTGCGGCTTTGGCTTCAAGGATTGGCCCACGCCGCCGACGGCTGAACAATTGGCCCATCTCTGGCGGCCCTACATCGAGACCTGCATTGACTTGTTTGGACCCGAGCGGTGCATGTTTGAAAGCAACTACCCGCCGGATCGTGTCGCTGGCAGTTATCGCACCCTCTGGAATGCCCTCAAGTTGACGGCTTCGCGTTGTTCTGCCGATGAGAAGCAGGCGCTCTTCAGTGGCACCGCACAGCGGGTTTACAGCATTCAATGATCAAAAAATTATCAAATAGGAAAAACATGAAGTTATCCAGGCAGATGAATCGCCGATTTGTACTTGGCGCCGCGGCCGCGGCCATGACGGCAGGTTTTCTGCCAACAGTTGCCAGTGCCCAAGGCGCCTGGCCAAGCCGGCCCATCAAGCTGATTGATGCCTTCACACCCGGTGGCAGCAGTGACATGATTGCCCGTGCGATTGGCGCCAAGCTGGCGGCCCGGCTCGGCCAACCCGTGATCGTTGAAAACAAGGCCGGCGCTGGCGGGGCACTGGGCACCGATGCGGTGGCCAAGGCGCCGGCTGATGGCTACACCCTGTTGTTGACCACCACCGGTATGCCCACCAATTCGGCGTTGAGCAAAAAATTGCCATTCGATTTGACGAAGGACCTGATCCCCATTGGGCAGATTGCAGCGACCACCCTGGTCATCGTGGTACCGGTCAATTCACCCATCAAGACCCTCAAGGATATGGTCGACATGGCGCGCGCCAAGCCCAACAGCATCACCTACGGCTCCAGCGGCGTGGGCAGCATGAGCCACATCGGCATGGAATTGCTGGCCTCAGAAGCCAAGGTGAAGATGCTGCACGTGCCTTACAAAGGCACTTCGCTGGCAACCACCGACCTCATGGGCGGTCAATTGCACGCTTTGCTGGGGACTTTTGCGACCTACTCGCAATTGCTGGAAAGTGGCAAGCTGCGCGCCCTGGTGGTGGCCAGTCCGCACCGACTGGCTTTCGCGCCCAACGTGCCGACCGCAGCTGAATCCGGCCTGCCGGGATTCCAGATCGATTTTTCCTGGGGCATCATGGGTCCTGCCGGCATGCCTGCCAATGTGGTCAAACGCCTCAATGAAGAAGTCAACCTGGCCGTTACCCAGCCCGACATGCGCGAGTTGCTGGCGCGTGTGGCTGCGGTCCCGACACCCGGCGCGCCCGAAGTCTATGGCAAGCAGATGGTCTTTGAAGTGAACCGCTGGAGCAAGGTGATCCAGGACGCCAACATCAAGGTTGAATAGTCACGGCGGGCTCGGCCGGTGCAGCAGGCTCATGATGGTTTCACTGAGGCCACCGTCCACCAAAATGGTTTGGCCATTGACGTAGCTGGAACGCTCGCTGGCCAGAAATATGATCATGTTGGCAACATCCTCGCTGGCTCCGATCCGGTCTGAAGGGATCATCGCTTTGCGTTTGCGGGCGATCTCGGGGTTTTGGTAGGACTTTTCGCTGATGGGGGTGCGAATCAGGCCGGGCGCGACCAGGTTGCTCCGGATGCCGTATTCTGCAAGTTCGAGCATCATTTGTTTGGACAGCATGTCCAAGCCCGCCTTGCTGGCGCTGTAGGCGCCCCCGTTGGGGCGGGGACGTGTTCCACAAATGGAGCCGACGTTGACGATGCTGCCGCCGCGTTCGCTTTCAATCATGTGCCTGGCAAAGGCCTGAACACAAATCAGGGGACCGGTCAGGTTGACCATGAGTGTCTGGTTCCATTTCTCCAGGTCGGCGTCCAGCAATGTTGCCTGGTACTGCACACCTGCGTTGTTGACAAGGACGTCACACAGGCCGAGCTTGAGCTTGACTTCTGCTGCTGCGGCATGGATCGCTTGTGGCGAGCTGACGTCCGCGCCAATACCGATCGCCTTGCCACCCGCAGACACGATGTCTGCCGCAATGCTGGCTGCTGCAGCTTGATTCAGGTCGAGCACTGCAAGCAATGCACCCATGGCCGCCAGCCGGCGTGCTGTCTCGGCCCCGATGCCGCTACCGCCACCCGTGACGACGCAAACCTTGTTGGCTAATCCGAGCCAGGCGGCGTTTTCGTGATTGACCTTGTCAGGCATGAGGATCATCCTTTGTGCAATGTGTTTGGGTTAAACGGATCGTTTTTCAGTTTAAATCGCATTGTCTGCTCGGTGTCCTGTAAACAAGCACGCGGTGTCCCGCAATACGACTTTGACTAAGCTTTGGGGTGAACCTACACTGCTCGCGCAGTTTGGCAATACATCTGCCTGAACCGCACAAAATCTTTGTACCTTGGTCTGCTTTCAAGGTGGACACGAACAGTTTTTTCTACGGATAGTCCTTAAAGTTATCCGTTCACCTCACATGAAATATCCCATGAACATCAATCGCAGAAATCTCATCCTCGCCGCTTCATCGGTCCTGCCACTGGGCAGCACCTGGGCGCAGGCCGACTACCCCAACCGACCCGTCAAGATCATTTCCCCGGTTGCGGCGGGATCCGGGGGTGATACCCTGATCCGGCGCCTGGGTGAGCCGATAGGCAAGTTGCTGGGCCAGCCCATGGTTATTGAAAACAAGCCTGGCGCGCAGTCTGCAATCGGTGCCCGTTTCGTTGCCAAGGCCCCGAACGATGGTTATACCTTGATGTTGGGAGGTAACTCCTTTGTTGCCAACGTGCACATGCTCAAGGAGCCGGGTTATGACCCCCTCAAGGATTTCACGCATATCAGCCTGCTCGGCCACAACCCGCTGCTTCTCACCGTCAACGCAGATCTGCCGGTACGTAATCTGCAGGAGTTCATCAAGTATGCCAAGGAGCGACCGGGCAAACTGAATTTCGGCGTTGGCAATTCGGGAAGCCTGGTTGCAGCCCAGTTGATGCAAGCACAGGCCGGCATTGACGCTGTGGCGGTCAACTATCCTGGCATGGCGCAGGCGGCAACGGATCTGCTGGGGGGGCGCGTGGACTTCCTCATGCTCGATGCGGTGATTGCCCAACCTTTCATCCAGTCAGGCAAACTGCGGGCGCTGGGCATCACATCGAAACAGCGACTGGCCACCTTCCCGGACGTCGCACCTCTGGCGGAACGGGGCCTGCCAGGTTACGAATGGGTGGGTTGGGTAGGCCTGTTCGGTCCGGCGGGAATGCCGGTTGCCATCACACGGCGCATTAACCAGGCGGTGGTGAAAGTCGTGGCCGATCCGGCCATCGGGCAGTTCATGGCCAATGCTGGCATGATTCCCCACACCAGCACGCCCGAACAACTCCAGGCACATATTCAGGACCAGATCAAGCTGTGGGGACGCTGGACGAAGGACGCCGGGCTCACGCCAACTTGAGCTGAGTGACGCACATCTGGGTGGTGGCCCCAACGGCGCTGCCATCGGTGCTGGCGGCTGCTGATAAGTGGCGAATCCTTGCGGCTTCTGGTTTACCGACCCCGGCAAATCGCGCCATCGACTGGCCGCGCAATGACGGTTGATCGCTGGCCATGGGTCTTACGCTTTGATGTTCTAATTTTTCTTTGATGTTCTAATTTTTAACAGGGGATGACGATGAAACTTAAAGACAAAATTGCCATTGTGACGGGTGGTGGATCCGGTATCGGACGCGGGGTGTGC
>JBEGLK010000044.1:0-9907 GCA_041183605.1 Pseudomonadota bacterium | reverse complement strand
ATTGCCGACAAGCTGGAGCTGCTGACTTTTCTGGACCTGGACTGGACCGTCGTCAACCGGGTGCTGGCGCGCGAGAAGTCCCAGCGCCGTTCCGGTCCGGTCGCAGAAGGCATCCTGCGTGACATGGGCACGGTTTCGCCACCCACTGCCTGATGTTCAACTGAAATAAAAGAGTCATCATGGAACAATCATTGGTCAAGTTTTACCAGACCGGCACCTTCACCGTGGGCAACCGGCTGCTTGCCCCTGAGCAACGCAGTGTTCAGTCGGGTGCGGCGCGCAGCAATTCACTCAATTCCGGCCACCGTGCCTGTCAGGGCTGTGGCGAGGCGCTGGGCGCACGTTACGCCATCGACGCCGCCATGGCGGCGACCAAAGGGCAGTTGATCGCGGCCAACGCCACCGGTTGCCTGGAAGTGTTTTCCACACCCTACCCGGAAACCTCGTGGCAAATGCCCTGGATTCATTCGTTGTTTGGCAACACAGCCGCGGTCGGCACCGGCATTGCTGCGGCCATGAAGGCCAAGGGTCGCAGCGACGTGCGGGTGGTGGCGCAAGGCGGCGACGGTGGCACCACCGACATAGGCTTTGGCTGCCTGTCAGGCATGTTCGAGCGTAACGACGATGTGCTCTACATCTGTTACGACAACGAGGCCTACATGAACACCGGCGTCCAGCGCTCCAGCGCCACACCCCCTGCCGCGCGCACCGCCACCACCATGGCGGTCGGTGAGCATCCTGGCAACGAGTTTGGCCAAGGCAAAAATGTGCCGCAAATCGCCATGGCGCACGAAATTCCCTATGTGGCCACTGCCACCGTGGCGGATTTGCGTGACCTCGAATACAAGGTCACCAAGGCCATGTCGATCCGCGGCGCGCGTTACATCCACATCTTTGTGCCCTGTCCGTTGGGCTGGGGCGCGGCCTCGCATGACACCATCAAGCTGTCCAGGCTGGCAGTGGAAAGTGGTGTATTTCCGGTTTTCGAAGCCGAACGCGGGGAAGTCACCGGGGTGCTGAAAATTCGGCGCCAGGTGCCGGTGGAAGACTACCTGAAACCGCAAAAACGTTTTGCCCACCTGTTTGGCAAAAAGCCTGATGTGGCCACCCTGGCGCGCCTGCAGGCGCGCGCCGACCGCAATATTCGCCGATTTGGTTTGTTAGGGGAGGAATGATCATGCAAAAACCTTTTGCCATCACACTCGATGTCGGCAGTTCGTTGGCCAACCATACCGGCTCCTGGCGCACCGAGCGCCCGGTATATCTGAGCCGCAAACCACCGTGTAACCACCAATGCCCTGCGGGTGAAAACATCCAGGGCTGGTTGTTCCACGCCGAGTCCGGCAATTACGAACAAGCCTGGCGCACGCTGGTTGAAGACAATCCGTTTCCGGCCATCATGGGCCGTGTGTGTTATCACAGCTGCGAAGCGTCTTGCAACCGGGGCCAACTCGACTCGCCTGTGGGCATCAATTCGGTCGAACACTTCCTGGGTGATGAAGCCATTGCCCGGGGGTGGAAATTTCCCAAGCCGGCTGCCAGTTCCGGTAAAAAAGTGATGGTGGTCGGTGCAGGGCCATCCGGCCTGTCGGCGGCCTACCATTTGACGCGGCTGGGCCATGCCGTCACCGTGATCGAGGCTGGCCCCTTGCCCGGTGGCATGATGCGATTTGGCATTCCGCAATACCGGCTGCCACGCCAGGTGCTCGACGCCGAGGTGCAGCGCCTGGTGGACCTGGGTGTGCGTATTGAATACAACACCAAGGTCTCCAATGTGCTCGAAGCCAAGGCATCCGGCGGTTTTGATGCCGTGTTTCTGGCGGTGGGTGCCCACATTGCCAAACGTGCCTACATTCCGGCGGGTGATTCGGCCAAGGTGCTGGATGCGGTGTCGGTGTTGCGCTCCATGGAGGGTGAAGACAAACCCTTGTTGGGGCGCCGCGTGGTGGTGTATGGCGGCGGCAACACGGCGATTGATGTGGCCCGTACCGCCAAACGGCTGGGTGCCACCGAATCCATCATCGTCTACCGGCGCAATCGCGACAAGATGCCCGCGCATGATTTCGAGGTCGAGGAAGCACTGCAGGAGGGGGTCATGATCAAGTGGCTGTCCACCATCAAGCAGGCCGGTGAGTCGTCCATCATGGTTGAAAAAATGGCGCTTGATGACAAGGGATTTCCGCAACCTACCGGTGAGTTTGAGTCGCTGGACGCCGACTCGGTGGTGTTGGCCTTGGGCCAGGATGTGGACCTGGCATTGATCGAAGGGGTGCCCGGCATGGCGGTTCAAGACGGCGTGGTGCAGGTCAACGCGCAGATGATGACCGGCCACGATGGCATTTTTGCCGGCGGCGATATGGTGCCCGCCGATCGCAACGTGACGGTGGCCATCGGACACGGAAAAAAAGCCGCGCGCAATATCGATGCCTGGTTGCGCGGTGTGTCCTACCAGCCAGCGCCAAAAACCGAAGTGGCCAGTTTTGATTTGCTCAACACCTGGTATTACAGCGATGCGCCCAAGACGGTGCGGCCGGTGCTTGACATCATCCGGCGTCAATCCACTTTTGAGGAAGTGCAGGGCGGTCTGGATGAGAGCAACGCGCTGTTTGAAGCCAGGCGCTGCCTGTCCTGCGGCAACTGTTTTGAATGCGACAACTGTTACGGTGTGTGCCCCGACAATGCGGTCATCAAGCTCGGCCCCGGCAAAGGTTTCGAGTTCAATTACGACTACTGCAAAGGTTGTGGCATGTGTGTCTCGGAATGCCCGTGTGGGTCGATCAAGATGGTGCCGGAAGACATTTAACCTAGATCAGATATCTCATGCGTTTTGTCAGGCACTGCCTCATGATCTGGTTCAAAATGCAATTGCAAGTTTTTTTACAAGGAGTAAACCATGTTCAAACACATACTGGTTCCTGTTGATGGCTCAGAAACAGCACAAACCGCTGTGGCTAAAGCCATCGCGCTGGCCAAGGCGTTTGCCAGCAAGGTCACGGTGATTTATGTCATCGATCCTTATCCGTTTACCGGCATAGGCACCGATTTTGCCTATGGACAGGCAGAATACCTGAATGCCGCGACGGCCGAGGCCAACGAAGCGGTCAGGCTTGCCAAGCAGGTCTTTACCGACGCCGGTGTCAATGTTGACACTTCGGTGGTCGAAGCCCACACCGCCTGGCGCGGCATTGTTGAAGCCGGCGAGTCCCTGCAGACCGACCTGATCGTGATGGGTTCACACGGTCGCAAGGCACTTGAAAAACTGGTGCTCGGCAGCGTGGCCCAAGCCGTGCTGTCGCACACCAAGCTTCCGGTGCTGGTGGTGCGCGACGGCTACTGAGCTCAGCCGCACTGCCCCACAAAACCACAGGCGGTGCAGAAGTCGCAGCCGTCCTTGTGGATGACGGTGGGGTTGCCGCACTCCGGGCAGGTTTTGCCGGCCATGGTCTTGCTGGCTTCACGCGCTTCCGGGGTGTCGAGCACACCCATGTCACGCAGCGGGAAACCCTCCTCGTTCAGGATGCCCAGCATCGCATAACGGTGAATGATGAGGCGCGCAATGTAGGCCACGGTGGAAGGCCAGGTTTGCTGGCGCTTTTCTCCGTTGGGCAGGCCCGGCACAAAGGCCATGAAATGACCCAGAGGCTCTGCGTAATTGAGCAGCTTGCGCAGCTTCATGCCGATCCAGGCCGGGTCAATCACCCGCATGTCGAGCGACAGCAGGCGCGCCAAGCCGTCCATGGCTTTGGGGTAATTGCCGCTGAAGCCGACAGCGCAGGGACGTGTCACCATGTTGCCGTCTGGACCGGCCAGATTCACCTCTTTGAGGGTCACGGTAAATGATTCGCTGGTGGCAGGATTGTCAACGTCCACCGCCCAGGCAAGTGTGCCCGACGGGCCGGTGACCGGTTCATTGCGGCTGAACATGGCATCGATGACCGGGGTTGGTAGGGGTGTGGCGTCACGGGCCGGCTTTTGTGCGGATTGGGCTGCGATCTGTTCGCAGCGCCAGCGAACCACCGCCGCGGTGGCAGCAACCACGCCGGGGAACAGGCGTTTTTCGCCATGGGGCGGGAAGGGCATCTCGAAAGCATGTTCCTCGCTGACCGTGGCCAAAGCGTCGAGCTTGAGTTGCAACCAGGCGGGGTCGTTGGCACGCAAGTCCATTGACAGGGTCTTGGCCATGGCGCCCAGACCACGGGGTTGCTCGGCGCCATTGACCCAGACTTCAAATGGCTGCGGTGCGCCGCCTTCCTGCAGCGGCAACTCGCCAATGAACAGCGCAAAGTCGCCAAACGGGTGGTGCACCATGAAGGTCCAGGCCGGGTTACCGCCCGGCAGGTCTGGACGGCCGGGCCAGCGCAGGCTTGAGAGCACCGGAGCCGGCAGGCGTTCCAGCAACAGGCGCTGATTGGCACCATCAATCTGCAGCGGTTTTGCACCCGTTGGTGTGGGCGCTGAAGCGACGCTGAGCACCGAACCCAGCACCGAGTTGGGCCGGTAAGTGGCCAGGCCCTTGAGCCCGGATTGCCAGGCCTGGGTGTACAGGCCCTGGAAGTCTTCATAAGGGTAGTCGGCCGGCACATTGACGGTTTTGGAAATCGCGGTGTCAATGAACGGCGCCACGGCAGCCACCATCTCCTCATGGGCCTGGGCGCTCATCTCCAATGCCGTGACGAAGGCATCGGTGAGTGGCGCATCGGGGCCAAACATGTGCCGGTAGAGGCGCCAGGCATGGTCTTCTACCGCATATTCCTTGAAGCTGCCGTCGGGCATGCGCTTCTTGCGGTTGTAGGTCCAGCTGAAGGCGGGTTCAATGCCGTTGCTGGCGTTGTCGGCAAAAGCCAGGCTGATGGTGCCGGTAGGCGCAATCGAGAGCAGGTGTGAATTGCGCAAGCCGTGTTTGTGGATGCGTTTTTTCAGCTCGGCAGGCAAGCGTGTGGCAAAGTTCTGGCCGCTCAGGTAGAGATCGGCATTGAACAAGGGGAAGGCGCCGCGTTCTTGCGCCAGTTCATTGGAGGCTTGGTAGGCAACATCACGCAGGTGCTCAGAAATAAGCCTTGCCATGTCGCGTGCTGCGGCGGTGTCATAACGCAAATTGAGCATCACCAGAGCGTCACCGAGCCCGGTGTAACCAAGGCCGACACGGCGTTTGGAGGCTGCTTCCTGTTGTTGCTGCGGCAGCGGCCAGACGGTGGCGTCGAGCACGTTGTCGAGCATGCGCACCGCCACTCGGGCCACCTCGGCAAAAGCTTTTTGGTCAAAACTGGCTTTATCCGAGAAGGGGTCGCGGATGAAACGTGTCAGGTCGATGGAGCCCAGGCAGCAGCAACCGTAGGGCGGCAAGGGTTGCTCGGCGCAAGGGTTGGTGCTGGCGATGGTCTCGCAATACGACAGGTTGTTGTCGCGGTTCATCTGGTCGAGGAACAACACGCCGGGTTCGGCATGGTCGTAGGTTGATCGCATGATCTGGTCCCACAAGGCGCGTGCCTTGATCTTGCGGTAGACCCAGACGCCGCTGTCCTGATCATGGTACGCACCCGCGTTTTTCTGGGCGGTGCCTGGCTCGGCCTTGTGCACCAGGCAGAAGTCGCCATCGGCCTGAACCGCGTTCATGAACTCGTCGGAGACACCGACCGAGATGTTGAAGTTTTTCAGGTCGCCCTGGTCCTTGGCGTGGATGAATTCCTCAATGTCGGGATGGTCGCAGCGCAGCACACCCATCTGGGCACCGCGTCGGGCGCCAGCCGATTCGACGGTTTCGCAGGAACGGTCGAAAACCCGCATGTAGCTCACCGGCCCCGAGGCGCTGCTCTGCGTGCTGCCGACCCAGGCACCACGCGGGCGGATGCGGGAAAAGTCGTAACCCACACCGCCGCCGCGGCGCATGGTTTCGGCGGCCTCGGTCAAAGCCGTATAAATGCCGGGATGGCCGTCTTCGACATGGGCAATCGAGTCGCCCACGGGTTGCACAAAGCAATTGATCAAGGTGGCGGCCAGATCGGTGCCGGCGGCCGACTGGATGCGTCCGGCTGGCAAGAAGCCGGCTTCCAGGGTGGCCAGGAAGCGGGCTTCCCACAGGGCTTGTTGCTCGGGTGCTTCGACTTTGGCAAGCGCGCGCGCCACGCGACGGTTCACGTCGGCGATGCTTTTTTCGTCGCCTTTGCTGTATTTCTCGATCAGCACTTCTTCGCTGATGGGCTGGGGCTGCAAGGCGGTCAAAACGGGTGTGAGGGTGTTCTGTGACATGAGGTTCTTCCTGAAAAACGAGTCGCCATGGTATTGGGCTGAAGCTGCAGTTTCGTTGATCCAGAACAAAAATGACGAACTCAAGAAAAATAAAAAAACACCATATTTAGTGTTTTCACCTATTTATTTGTCTAGATGTAGTGTATTTACAGGCTGGCAGTGCTGTCAATAGCGATAAGCTGAAGCGCCCCCGCAAGACCTTGAAGGTCAGGCCAGGCTGGCGATCATGCGCTGCAGTTGCGGGACGCAGGAACCGCAATTGGTGCCGCATTTCAGGCTGGCCTGTAATGACGCCAGCTGTTGCCCGGGCGCCACTTTGTTGTTGGTCAGATGCGTATTGATCGCGAGATCTGTCACGTTGAAGCAGGCGCATACTTGCTGCCCGCGCGACACCACCGGAACCGGTGGTTTGGCGCCCGGGATCAACAGTGCCCGGCCATAGGTGTGAGCCGGCAGGGATTCCTTGAGCAGGGTGGTAATCCAGCCCTGGGCGCTGATGTCGCCGGCCAGCAAAAAGCCTTCCAGTGCGGTTTGTGTTTCGGTTTCGACCAGCCGGGCTACGCGATGCTGGTCGCGTTTGCGGTCGGTGTAACGCAGCACATCCTGACCCTGCAGTTGCAGCACTTGTTCGATTTGGGCCAGCAGCCCCGGTTCTGGCGCCTGATGGCTTGCGGCACGAAATAACAAGCCGCTGCGTTCGCCATGATCCTTACCGGCTGCGCTGGCAAACGGGACACAGGTGGCAAAGTCAAATTGCGCCATCAAGCCCTGCAACACCCGGCGCGCGGCAACACCCTGCGATTCGGGTAGCCAAGCGACGGCCAGCAACTGCCACGGCATCTCAGCCTTGAGGATCTTGACCGGCGTGTGTTTGAGCTCGGGTTGTTTGGCATCGGGGCAAAAAGCACCACTGGTCAGGGCATTGACGCCGGCCAGTCGTTCGCCCTGGGCGCTCTGGCCACTCAGGAATTCCTCGCCCCAGTGCATCGCCATGAAGGCCTGGTTCAAACCGACCTCGCGGCTGGCCTGCACCGGCACCAGCACCGAGCCGCGCGTGCTGGTGAGGTGAACCAGGTCACCGTCCTTGAGCTGGCGCTGGCTCATGTCCTGCGCGTGCATCAACACCGAGGGTTCGCTGACATGGCCAAACAAATGGCCGAGCGTGCCGGTGCGGCTCATGCCGTGCCACTGGTCGCGCAGGCGGCCGGTGGTGAGTGAAAACGGGTAACGCGCGCTGCGCGGTTCTGCCACAGGCTGGTAGGCCACGCTGATGAAACGTGCCTTGCCGTCAGCGGTTGGAAAAATGCCATCTTGGTAAAGCCGCGCCTGGCCTTGGGTCTTGCCTTCCGGCATCGGCCATTGCAGGGGCGATTGTTCCAGCAGGGCATAACTCATGCCTGTGATGTCAAGGTCGCGGCCGCGGGTCGATTCACGGTGTTCGAGCCAGACAGCCTCGGGCCTGGTGTAGGGGAAGAGGGTGCCAGGGCCTGTTTCGGCAGCCGCGCCTTGCTGCTTCAATAACACTTCGAGGCGCTGCGCAAAGTTGGTGGCGATCTGCCAGTCATGGCGGGATTCACCCGCAGGTTCGACCGCGGCACGCACCCGGCTGATACGACGTTCGCTGTTGGTCACGGTGCCTTCTTTTTCGCCCCAGGTGCTGGCAGGCAACAGCAGGTCGGCGTAGGCACAGGTGGCGGTGCCGGCATAGGCTTCCTGCACAACCACAAATTCGGCGCGCTCCAGCGCCCGGCGTACCAGAGCCTGATTGGGCATCGACTGCGCCGGGTTGGTACAGGCAATCCACAAGGCCTTGATTTCGCCATCGGCTGCAGCCTGGAACATTTCCACCGCTGTTTTGCCAGCTTGCTGCGGCACACTGGGCACGCCCCAGAGGGCGGCCACTTCTGCGCGATCAGCCGCCTTGCCCATATCACGGTGGCCGCTGAGCAGATTGGCCATGCCACCGACCTCGCGCCCACCCATGGCGTTGGGCTGGCCGGTCAGGGAAAACGGTCCGGCGCCCGCTTTGCCGATTTGACCGGTGGCCAGATGCAGGTTGATGAGCGAGGTGTTTTTGGCGGCGCCGCTGCTGGATTGATTCAGACCCTGGCAGTACAGGCTCAGTGTGGGGGTGCGGGCCTGGCCATTGGCTTGAACACCGGAAAACAGGCGGGTGGCTTGCATCAGCGTCTCCTGGCTGATGCCGCAGGTGCGTGCCACCACCTCAGGTGTGCAGTCGCGCACCAGGGCCTTGAGTGACTCGAAGCCGCTGGTATGGTCCGCCACGAAGGCCTGATCGGTCCAGCCTTCCCACAACATCAGGTGCAACATGCCGTGATGCAGCATGACATCGGTGCCGGGTTGAATCTGCAGGAACAGGTCCGCCATGTCCGCGGTGTCGGTGCGGCGCGGGTCCACCACCACAATCTTCAGGGCCGGATTGGCGCGGCGGGCGTCCTCAATACGGCGGAACAGAATCGGGTGGGCGTAAGCGGTGTTGCTGCCGGTGATAAAAATGGTGCTGGCGTGTTTGAAGTCGTCGTAACACGCGGGCGGCGCGTCCATGCCCAGGCTTTGCTTGTAACCCGCCACCGCGCTGCTCATGCACAGGCGCGAGTTGCTGTCGATGTTGTTGCTGCCAATCAGGCCTTTGGCGAGTTTGTTGAAGACGTAATAGTCTTCGGTCAGCAGTTGGCCCGAGATATAAAAACCCACGGCATCCGCGCCATGTTGTTCGATGATGCCGGCAAAACGGCTGGCCGCCAGATCGAGTGCGCTGTCCCAGTTGGTGCGTTGTGCCGGTGCGCCGCGTTGAAGCCGCTGCATCGGATGCAGCAGCCGTGCTTGCGCCGTGATGGCTGCACTGGCGGTGAGATGCAGGCTGGAGCCCTTGGTGCACAGGCGCCCGAAGTTGGCCGGGTGATCCGGGTCGCCACGCACGCCGGTGATCTGGTTGCCACGGGATTCAATGATCACGCCACAGCCAACGCCGCAATAAGGACAGGTGGATCGGGTTTCGCTCATGGCTTCCTTGGGGCGGTCGTTCTCAGACGCAGGCGCTGCGGCGCATCGGGCCTGCCACCGGGCGTGTCAGGTCGGTGGCATGGCTGGCCAGCTCGGTGGATTTCAGGAACACCTGGCCTTCGGTGAGTTTGACTTCGAAGCGTGGTGTGCAGCCTTCATCGGGGGCAGCGGCCTGACCGGTGCACAGGCCAATCGTCCAGTTGTGCAGGGGGCAGGCCACGCTGGTGCCAAACACGATGCCCTGGCTCAAGGGTCCGCCCTTGTGCGGGCAGCGGTCGAGCAGGGCAAACACCTCGTCCTTGTCATTGCGAAAGACGGCGACGTCCAGGCCCTGGGTGCGTGCCACGCGGCGCGAGCCCAGCACCGGGATGTCGTTAATGTGGCAGATGGGGGTCCATTCATTCATTTTGTTTTTCCTTAAGCGCTCAGGGTTTCGAACTGGCGGGTGTCGACGGCGGCCTTGTCGAACTCAAACCATGGGTCGGGTTCGCCGTCGAGGGCGAATTGCAGGTTTTCCCACAGTTCCTTGCGACCGGCATGGTCTTCCACAATGCGTTTCTTGACATAGTCGAGGCCGACGCGGTTGACGTAATGCACCGTGCGTTCCAGGTACCAGCCCTCGGTGCGGTACAACTCG
>JBEGLK010000043.1:0-9933 GCA_041183605.1 Pseudomonadota bacterium | reverse complement strand
GTGTAGGAATGGGCGCGCAGCAGGTCGGCATGCACGCCGCCACATTGCGCGAGCCATTCCAGAGTGGGTTCCAACTGGGACTGCTCACCTGCACAATAAATCTCGGTACGGTTGCAGGTGGAGATCAAGGCGGCCTCTGGCTCACGATGCAAGGCACCGCGCAGGGCGCGCAGCGTGGGCTCGACCTGATCGATGGCGAACGCGAACCGACCGCGCAGATCGAGCGGCGCAGTGGTGTGGTTGATGCCTAAAGCCCAGACTGCCATGTGGGAATTATAAAATCAGCTGCCATGAGCTTTGACCTGTATCATTTTTTCTTTTCCCCTGAGGTTTCCTGATGGGATTCATGGCGTTGCTGGACCAAGCGGTCAATTTTGCGGCCCCCGCTTTCTGGCTGGCCTTGCTGTTGCCCTGGCTGGCCAGAGTCATGACAGGCAAGAAGTCTGCTGCATTTTCGCTTCCGGTGCAAATCGGCGTCGTTTTTTTAGCCGGTCTGTTGGTGCTGACGCTTGGTTTGGCGCTTCTGGGACAGGACGGCAAGATGCTGACTTATCTGGCCCTGGTGCTGACTGCCGCGACCGGGCAGTGGCTTATGCGCAAGCGCTGAGGGGTACAAACAGGTCGATCCGGTCGGTGATGATGCCATCGACTTCGAGGTCAAGCAGGCGCCGGGCTGTAGCCTCGTCGTTGACGGTGTAGCTCAAGGTTTTAAAACCGGCTCGTCGGGCCAGCCCCACGCTTTCGCGGTCCCACAAGACGTGGTCACAGATGATGGCGACACAGCCCAGTTTTTGTGCTGTTTCCAGCCAACCGGGCCACAAGGAATCGAGCAACAGGCCGCGTGGCAAGTCAGGCTGCGCGGCCATGGCAGCTTCCAGTGCCGCCACCTCAAATGAGCTCAATAGCGGTGGTACGCTGGCGCCTTGCCATAGTTTGGCAGCATGGTGGGCGACCACTTTGCCTGTTTGAGTCGCGAGACCTGGTGTTGGTTTGACCTCGATGTTCAAAAAATGGCCATTGCGCAGGCAGTAGCGGGCAACGGCTTCCAGGGTGGGTAGCGGCTCGCCGGCAAAGCTGGGTGAATGCCAACTGCCGGCATCGAGTTGTGCCAGCTCGCCCCACCCATGCTGGCCCGCTGTGGCACGGCTGTCTGTTGCCAACTTGTCGTTGGCATTGGTGGTGCGCGACAAGGTGTCGTCGTGCAGCAAAAAGGGGATGCCGTCACGGCTTAGCTTGACGTCGCACTCAAACATGCGATAACCATAACTGGCCCCCAGCCGAAAAGCGGCCAGCGTGTTTTCAGGAGCCAGTTTGCCGGCTCCCCGGTGGGCAATCCAGCGCGGGTAGGGCCAACGGACGCCTGGCATGGCCTGTTTTGCTCAGGCTTCGCGGCGCAGGGCTGGGAACAGAATCACGTCGCGAATACTGCTGCTGTCGGTCAGCAGCATCATCAGTCGGTCCAGCCCGACGCCGCAGCCGCCGGTAGGCGGCATGCCGTACTCGAGGGCGCGAATGAAGTCATGGTCGTAATACATGGCTTCGTCGTCGCCGCCGTCCTTTGCCGCCACCTGGGCCTGGAAGCGTGCCGCTTGCTCCTCCGCGTCATTCAACTCGGAGAAGCCGTTGCCGAATTCCCGGCCGGTGATGTAGAGCTCGAAGCGCTCGGTCACGCCTGGCTTGTGGTCGCTGGCGCGCGCCAGCGGCGAAATTTCCACCGGGTGTTCGCAGATGAAGGTGGGCTGCCACAGCTGTTCTTCCACAGTTTCCTCGAAGTACATGACTTGCAGGCTGGCCAGGGATCGGCTGGAGAGCTTGTTTTTGGCCTCGGTCAGGCCGAGCTTGCGCAAGGCCTTGATGAGCCATTCGGCGTTGTCCACCTTCTTGCCCGAAGCGGGATTGGCCGCATCCAGCAATTCGACGGCCTCGGTGTATTTGCAGATGGCTTCATGGATGGTCAGGCGTTCAAACGGCTTGGACAGATCCACTGGCCTGCCACCGTAGCTCAGGTGCAGCGAGTCCACTGCCTTGCGGGCAGCATCCCGAATCAGGGCCTCGGTGAAGGTCATCAGATCCTGATAGTCCCAATAGGCGGCATAAAACTCCATCATGGTGAACTCGGGGTTGTGCCGCACACTGATGCCTTCGTTGCGGAAGCTGCGGTTGATCTCGAACACCCGGTCAAAGCCGCCGACGATCAGGCGCTTGAGGTAGAGCTCTGGCGCAATCCGCAAAAACATTTGCTGGTCCAGTGCGTTGTGGTGGGTGGCGAAAGGCTTGGCGTTGGCGCCGCCCGGGATCGGGTGCAACATGGGTGTTTCAACTTCGAGAAAGTTGTGCGCCACCATGAATTCGCGAATGCCGCTGACGGCTTTGCTGCGAGCCATGAAGCGTTTGCGCGTGTCTTCATCGGTCATCAGGTCCACATAACGCTGGCGGTATTTGAGCTCCTGGTCCGCCATGCCGTGAAACTTGTCGGGCATAGGACGCAGGCTCTTTGTCAACAGGCGAATGCTGCTGGCGTGAATGGACAGTTCTCCCGTCTTCGTCTTGAAGACCAGGCCTTCAGCAGCCACGATGTCACCCAGGTCCCAATGTTTGAAGGCGGCGTAGACCTCGGCACCCACGTCTTCGCCCTTGATGTAAATCTGGATGCGACCGGTGCTGTCTTGCAAGGTGGCAAAACTGGCCTTGCCCATGACACGCTTGAGCATCATGCGACCGGCCACTTTGGCCCGGGCACCCTGCTCGATCAAGCCCTCGGGTGTTTGTCCGACGTGTGCCGCAAACAGGTCAGCTGCATGGTCGGCGGGTTTGAAGTCGTTCGGAAATGCAACACCTTTGCCCTCGGACTGTGCCAGACGCAGCGCTTTAAGCTTGTCGCGCCGTTCCAGGATCAACTGGTTTTCATCCTGAAGGACTGGCGCTTGTGTGGTGGCTTTGTTTTGGTCAGACATGTGGGCAATCCAAAAAAGCTGCATGAATCCAACAATGGGGCAGCAAGGCAATAGGTTGTTTTGACAGAACTTTATATTTTAAGAGCTAGAGCGCCTGTCGTTATCATTGCCCTTGCTTCTAATTCATGCCTGAACGTCATGCTCTATCAGATTATTTCCTTGTTGCTTGAAGTGGTCATTGGCATTGTCAGTGGTGCCTGCTTGTTGCGTCTTTACATGCAGTTCCTGCACATTCCCATGTCGGTGCGCTCTGGCAACCCACTCGGTCGATTTGTGTTTGCCTTGACTGACTGGATCGTGTTGCCGCTGCGACGCGTGTTGCCTGCGATGGGCGCGCTGGACACGGCGAGCCTGATCTCGGCCCTTTTGCTGCAGTTGGCCGAGTTTTTTATCCTTTGGTTGGTTGCAGGCGCGAGCGGTGGCTTGTTTGCGGTGCCGATCCTGGCCTTGTTTGGTTTGCTGCGCATGGCTGTTTCCGGTATGACGGTTGCCGTGATCGTTTATGCCTTGTTGTCATGGATACCCATGCCGTCGGTCCTTGGCGGGGTAGTGGCGCGTCTGGCCGAGCCAATTTTGCGACCCATTCGCCGGTATTTGCCATTGGTGGGTGGCATCGATCTGTCACCCCTTGTGATGCTGCTGATTTTGCAGGTGGCGGTCATTGTGCTGGGAAGCTTGCAGGCCAGTGCTTTGGGCGCGGGTTAAAAAAAAGCCCGCTGACTTTTCAATCAGCGGGCTTGATATGGGCCAACTTTAATCAGCGATCGTTTTTGGAAAATCGTTTTTGCGCGTCACGCGGCACAAACACCTTGCCGCCACTCGCGGGCTTTGAAAATGCAGGCTTGCCGAAGGGCGGCTTGCGGGCAGAAAAATCTCCACGAGGTGCAGCACCTGCATTGCGGTCTCCTGCAAAGCGGTCATTGAAACCACCCTTGCGTTCGTAGCTGAAACCTTCACGTGGTGCGCTTTCACGAGGCGCAAAGGAGCGATCTTCACGACCGGCGAAACCGCCACCAATCATGCGCGGACCGTTGGTATTTCTGTCGGAGAAACCACCGCGCGGCGCATCGAAGTGACCGCGTGGAGCATCAAAACCACCGCTACGGCCACCACCAAATTTGCGATCACGGCTGTTGAAATCGCCTCCGCCACGGTTGTCGCGGCCGCCGAAGCTGTTCGGGCGTGACTCGGGGATGCGCTGCTTGGGTTCCAGACCAGGCACCACTTCAGCCTTGATTGGCTGACGGTTATATGACTCAATGTCAAAAATCCTGCGGCGATCACGCAACTCGGCAAAGGTCACAGCCAGGCCATCACGGCCGGCACGACCGGTGCGACCAATGCGGTGGGTGTAGTCTTCGGCCTTCATGGGCAAACCAAAGTTGAACACGTGGGTGATCGTTGGCACGTCAATGCCGCGTGCAGCCACATCGGTGGCCACCAGAATTTGTACATGACCCTGGCGCAGTGCCATCAGACGGCGGTTGCGCAGGCCCTGGCTCAAGGCACCGTGCAAGGCGACGGCATCAAAGCCATCCTGTTGCAGGTCGTTGGCCAGGCCATCACATTCGATTTGTGTACTGGCGAACACAATCGCCTGGTTGATGGTGGTGTCGCGCAGCCAGTGATCCAGCAATTTGCGCTTATGCTGGGCGTTGTCGGCCCAGAACAGCACTTGTTTGATGTTGGCGTGTTTTTCTTGAGGGCTGTCGATCGTGACGCGCTGGGGCTCGCGCATCACGCGGGCGGCCAGTTGCTGGATGCGCGGCGCGAAGGTGGCGCTGAACATCATGGTCTGTTTGCGGTCAATGGTGAGCTGGTTGATTTCAGCCAGATCATCCGAGAAGCCCAGATCAAGCATGCGGTCAGCCTCATCGACGACCAAAAACTGCACCTGGTCGAGCTTGATTTGCATCGAGCGCTGCAGGTCAAGCAGGCGGCCCGGGGTCGCGACCACCAGATTGGCGTTTTGCAATTTGGCAATCTGCAACTGATAAGGCATACCACCAACGATGTTGGCAACGCGCAGGCCACGGCAATGCTGCACCAGGTCAATCGCATCATGGGCAACTTGCTGGGCCAGTTCGCGGGTCGGGCAAACTATCAGGGCGCCGGGCGTCGGTGCGCTGAAATGGCGCGGGTTGGTGGGGTCCTTGCGCTTGGCGCGTTTGGGAGGTGCTTCGCCCTTGGCAGCAGCATCGGCCACGGCCTGCTCGTAGTCCGCCCGTGATTTGGCTTCGGCTTGTTCCTGCTGTTTGAGCAAGGTGTGCAGCACAGGCAGCAAAAATGCGGCTGTTTTGCCACTGCCGGTTTGGCTGGAGACCATCAGGTCGATAAAGCGGGCGCTGTTGCCGTCCGCGCTGACACCCTGCATGGCCAACGGAATGGTTTTTTGCTGGACTGTGGTTGGCTGGGTAAAGCCCAGATCTTGCACTGCCTTGATCAACTCCGGGGCCAGGCCCAGGGTCACAAAGCCATTGGGAATGTCTGCGACCACAGGAATGGCCGCCTCTGGTGCATCGTGCGGCAACAGGTTGATGTCGTTGGGAATGTTTTCGGCAGACGAAAATTCGCCCGCCGCTAAAGTAGCGTCAGTCATGAAATGTCCTAATAACGAAGAGCACTGCAAGGTTTGCAGCTGCTCCGTTTATGGTTAAAAAACATCAACCATCAAACGGAACCGGCCCTGACTCAGCAATGTGAGTGCGTCTGGAAGCTGGGGGTCTTTTTGAGGCAGGTTGAGAATCAACCTGGCTGCAGACCCAGTGAATGTTGGGAGATGTACAAAATTCGCTGCAATTTCAGCGAAGCCGCGTATTATGCCATAGATTCGGGTTTCTACTAGGATCCGTGCAAATTTCAACTCAGACAGGCAATTTCAAAAAGTATTTCCGGTAGTGTTCCAGTTCGTCAATTGACTCATGCACGTCAGCCAGTGCGGTATGGCGCTGTTTCTTTTTGAAGCTCTTGTAGACCTCTGGCGCCCACCGTCTGGAGAGTTCCTTGAGTGTGCTCACATCCAGATTGCGGTAGTGAAAAAATGCCTCCAGCTTGGGCATGTATTTGGCGAGAAAACGTCGGTCCTGGCCGATGCTGTTGCCGCACATGGGGGCCTTGCCTTTGTGTACGTAATGGCCCAAGAACTGGAGCAACATTTTTTCTGCTTCTTCTTCGTTGACGGTTGAGGCCTTGACCTTGTCAATCAGGCCGCTGTTGCCGTGTGTGCTCTTGTTCCAATTGTCCATCTTGTCCAATAGCGCATCGCTCTGATGAATGGCCAGCACCGGGCCTTCGATGCGTTGGGTCAAGTGGGCGTCCGTGACGATGACCGCGATTTCGATGATGCGCTCATGTTCAGGGTTCAAGCCCGTCATCTCGCAGTCGAGCCAGATCAAATTGAGGTCTGATTTGGCCAGCGTTGTGACTTCAGTGGGGGTGTTGGCGTTATGCATGGCCCAAATTGTCGCCGATGACCTAAACTTGACGGCCATGACTGACACGCTTTCCTCTGCTTCACTCTTGTTCTCGTTGTTGTTTACTGCCGCCCTGGGCTTGAGCCTGGGGGTCAAATTTTGGCTCGCATCACGCCAGATTCGCCATGTGGCCCGGCACCGTGCTGCGGTACCTGACGCTTTTGTGGCCACCATTTCTTTGGCTGCGCATCAAAAAGCAGCCGATTACACACTGGCCAAGGCACGCTTGGGCCTCCTGGAAACGGCGTTGGGTGCGGCCGTATTGTTGGGCTGGACTTTGCTGGGGGGGCTTTCAGCCTTGAACCAGACCCTGATTAGCTGGATGGGGCATGGCATGGGTCAGCAATTGGCCTTGTTGGCAGGTTTTATGGTGATCAGCGGCGTGATCGATTTGCCTATGTCCTGGTATCAGACTTTTGTGCTGGAACAGCGTTTTGGCTTTAACAAGATGACAGTCAAGCTGTGGCTGCTTGACCTGTTCAAAGGCAGTTTGATCGGTGCAGTGATCGGTTTGCCGATCGCTGCCCTGATCCTCTGGATGATGGCGGCCACGGGCAATTTCTGGTGGTTGTGGGCCTGGCTGTTCTGGATGGGATTCAACCTCTTGTTATTGGTGATTTACCCGACCTTGATCGCGCCGCTGTTCAATAAATTTGTCCCTCTGGAGGATGAAACACTGAAGACCCGGGTGACGGCCTTGATGCAGCGTTGCGGCTTTTCGGCCAAGGGTTTGTTTGTGATGGATGGCAGCAAGCGCAGTGCCCACGCCAACGCCTATTTCACTGGTTTTGGTGCCGCCAAGCGTGTGGTTTTTTTCGACACTTTGCTGTCCAGGCTATCAGCGCCCGAAGTCGATGCTGTGCTGGCGCACGAGTTGGGACATTTCAAGCATAAACACATCGTCAAACGCATCGTCGCCATGTTTGCCCTGAGTCTGACTGGTTTTGCCTTGCTGGGTTATTTGACGCAGAACACCTGGTTCTATACGGGTTTGGGCGTTCAACCCAACCTGACGTCGGCCAATAATGCGCTCGCGCTGTTGTTGTTCATGCTGGCCATGCCAGTATTCAGCTTTTTCGTCTCGCCCGTTTTTGCCCAGTTGTCACGCAAACATGAGTTTGAGGCGGACACCTATGCCGTCAGGCAGACCAGCGCTATGGATCTGTCTTCAGCGCTGCTCAAGCTTTACGAAGACAATGCCTCGACCCTGACACCAGACCCCTTGTATGTACGCTTTTATTACTCGCACCCTGGCGCGTCTGAGCGCTTGGCGCGCATGCAGGGTGTTGACGTGGTTGCCGCCTGAATTCCTAAGCCCAATATGTCTATCCCTCAAAACAAACGTGTCCTGACGGCGACTGAAATTGTGACCCGACTGGCCAAACTGGATGGCTGGCATTTGAGTGGTGATGGCGCCGCGGTGGTGATCGAAAAAACATTCCGTTTTGCGGACTACGCCCAGACCATGCAATTTGTCAATGCGGTGGCCTGGTTGGCCCAGGCACGTCATCATCACCCTGAGTTGGTGGTGCGCTTTGACCGCTGTGTGGTGCGTTTTTGCACCCACGATGTGGCGGGCATCTCGCAGGCAGACTTTGACTGTGCAACTGCTGTGGATGCGCTGCCAGGCGTTGTCAGACAGCCGCACGCATGACGCAAAAACAAAGTTCGCCCGGCCTGATTGTGGCCAACTATGGACGCCATTTTTTGGTTGAAAGCGAGGCGGACCAGCGCTTGATTTGTCATTCCCGCGGTAAAAAAAGCCAGGGCGTGGTGGGTGACCGGGTATTGTGGCTGGCCTCGCAGGATGAAGGCACGATTGAAAAAATCGAGCCTCGCCGCAACCTGTTCTATCGTCAGGACGATGTGCGGACCAAGATGTTTGCGGCCAACCTGGATCAGGTGCTGATCCTGATTGCTGCCGAGCCCGAGTTCTCCAGCAGCCAGTTGTCGCGTGCTCTGATTGCCGCTGAAGAACAACATATCGCGCCCATCATTGCGCTTAACAAAAGTGACCTTGTTGAGCCTTTTGCCCGTGCCTGGAAATGGCTGGCGCCTTATCGCCACATGGGTTACACCGTGTTGCCGCTGTCACTTGTGGATGTAGCGGCGGGCCGCGCGACCTTGACTCCGCTACTGACAGGCAAGACCACGCTGGTGCTGGGTCCGTCAGGAGCAGGCAAAAGTACCTTGATCAATTGCCTGATCCCGGGTGCGCTGGTGCAAACCGGTGTCTTGTCACAGGCACTCAACAGCGGCAAACACACCACCACCAGCACCACCTGGTATTGGGTGGATGATGCCAAGACCACGGCATTGATCGACTCGCCGGGGTTTCAAGAATTTGGCCTTAACCACATTGAGCCGGCTCAATTGGCCGCCTATATGCCCGATTTCAGGTCCCATGTCAAAAACTGCAAGTTTTACAACTGCAGTCATTTGCATGAGCCTGGTTGCGGTGTGATTTCAGCGGTGAATTCTGCCGACTCGTCTGACAGCATCAGTGAGAACCGCTACCAGATTTACAGTGATTTATTCGCAGAACTGAAACAGAAGCGGCGCTATTGACATGGTGGGTCAGACCACTCGAAAGCGAGGTACTCTGATCCAACATTTCGTCGGATGTCCGGCTGTCTAAACCTGAGTTTCAGGCCTTGGTGTTGACCAGTTTGGCCAAAGCCGTCACCAGTTGCCCGCATTGCGCCGGCGTGCCCACGCTGATGCGCAGAAATGCGTCAATACGGGCTTGTTTGAAATGCCGCACCAACACGCCTTGCGCGCGCAACCCGGCCGCCAGGTCGGCTCCTTGATGCGCAGGGTGACGCGCAAAGACAAAATTGGTTTGTGACGGCAACACCTCGAAGCCAAGGTCTTCCAGTGCCAGCACGAGTCCTTCGCGGCTGCTCATCACGGCTTGGCGGGTTTGCTCAAAATAGGCCTGGTCTTCAAAGGCAGCCACACCACCAGCGAGTGCCAGCCGATCCAGTGGGTACGAGTTGAAGCTGTTTTTCACCCGGTTCAGGGCATCAATCAAGTGTGCCTGACCACAGGCGTAACCGATACGCAGCCCGGCGAGCGAGCGCGATTTGGAAAGGGTGTGTACCACCAGCAGGTTGGGGTAACGGTTGATCAGGGCGACGGCACTTTGGCCGCCAAAGTCCACGTAGGCTTCGTCAATCAAGACCACCCGATTCGGGTGCATTTGCAGGAGTTTCTCAATGTCGGCCACTGGCAAACCGATGCCTGTGGGGGCATTGGGGTTGGCAATCACTACCCCGGCGACATTCTGGTCAGGCGCGGCATAGTCGGCCACGTTCAACCGCAGGTCGTTACGTAGCGGCACGGTGCGCGCTGTAATGCTGTAAAGGCCGCAGTACACCTTGTAAAAACTGTAGCTGATGTCAGGTATCAGCAGCGGGCAGCCTTGCTGAAAAAAGGCAAAAAAAGCATGTCCCAACACTTCATCTGAGCCATTGCCCAAAAAGACCTGCTGTGGTGTCAGGTCG
>JBEGLK010000042.1:0-13601 GCA_041183605.1 Pseudomonadota bacterium | reverse complement strand
CATCAGCAGGGCATCGTGTCGGTTCGCACCGTCCTCGCGTGCGCGAATGGCGAAGTCCACCAACAGAATGGCGTTTTTGGTGACCAGGCCCATCAACATTACTACTCCGATCACAGAGAACATCGACAGGGTCGAATTGAACAGCATCAGCGCGAGCACCACGCCGATCAGTGTCAGCGGTAAGGAGGCAAGGATGTCATCAGCGCCAATGGCTGGAAAAAACTTTTGAACTGGCTGGCCAGAATCATGTAGATGAAGATCACCGCCAGTGCCAGGGCCGACAGGGCGTAGCCAAAGGCCTCGGCCATGTCCTTGACCGAACCACTGAACTTGTAGCTGTAACCTGGTGGCATGACAACGCTGTCCATGGCAGTCTTGATGTCGGCCGACACTTCTCCAGCCGAGCGCCCGGACACATTGCCGGTGATGGCGACTTCACGCGTGAGGTCACGCCGGTTGATCTGGTTGCTGCCGGTGGCTTCGGTCACCTCGGCCACCTGATCAAGACGCACCAGGCGGGTACTGGAGTCGGCCTGTGTGCTCACGGTGAATGGCAGGGCGTTGAGGTCTTGCGGCCGGGTGCGTGCTTGGGGCGACAGACGCACGTTGACGTCATAGGTCTGGTCGTCAGGGGCGCGCCAGTTGCCAACGGTCTGGCCGGCCACCAGTGTGCGCAGGGATGCGCCGATCTGGGCCACGCTCAATCCCAGGTCAGAGGCGACGTCGCGGCGCACCTGGACATCGAGCGTGGGTTTGTCGGGTTTGAGGGTCGAGTCCACGTCCACCAGGCCTGGGACGGCGCGGATCTTTTCCAGGGCCAGCGCATTCAAGCGTGATAGCTCACCCATGTCGGCGCCCTGAATCGAAAAAGCGATTTGTTTTTGGCCACCGACAGGATCGAGTAATCCTACATGGGTGACGCTGATGCCGGGTACCTCACGCAGGCGTTGACGCAACACGGTCGACATTTCATCCACACTGCGGCTGCGCTGGTTGCGGTCCACCAGCCTGATATAGATGCTGGCGTACATCTTGCCTTGGGCATTGCCGGTATTGATGGTGGTCAGGGTGTAGTTGACTTCCGGAAAAGACCGGATGATGCCCTCTACCTGACGCGCCCGCGCTTCGGTCACCTCAAGCGAGGACCCCACCGGCGTGTTGAAGGTGAGGTTGGTCTCCGAGAACTCGGACTTGGGCACGAACTCTGTGCCCAGCAACGGCACCATGAAGATGCTGCTGACAAAAATCACGAAGGCCACTGCCACCGTGCTGAGTTTGTGGTCCAGTGCCCAGCGCAAAATGCCCTGGTAGACATCCACAAGAAGGTCGGTGCCATGGTCAAACAGTGATGTGATGCGGCCAATCGTTTTGTCATAGAGCGTGCGCGGTGCGTGGTGTTGCCCGTGCGCTTCAATGCTGGGGTCGTGCCAGATGCTGGAAAGCATGGGATCGAGTGTGAAGCTGACAAACATCGAGATCAGCACCGCCGCCACAATGGTCAGACCAAATTCATGGAAGAACTTGCCAATGATGCCGCCCATGAATCCGATGGGCAAAAAAACGGCCACTATCGACAGAGTGGTGGCAAACACGGCCAGGCCAATTTCACGCGTGCCATCCATGGACGCATCAAAAGCTCCCTTGCCCAATTGCACATGCCGCACAATGTTTTCGCGCACCACAATCGCGTCGTCGATCAGCAGGCCCACACACAGACTCAGCGCCATCATGGTGATCATGTTGATGGTGAAGCCCAGCAGATTCATGAAGAAGAAGGTGCCAATCAGGGCGATTGGCAGCGTCAGACCCGTGATGACGGTGGAACGCCAGGAGTTCAGGAACAAAAAGACGATCAGCACGGTGAGCAGCGCACCTTCAATGAGGGTTTGCCGCACATTGGAGACCGACACCCGGATTTGCCGTGAGCCATCGGTGATTTGTGTCAGCTTGACACCAGGCGGCAATTGTCGCTGCAGCTCCGCCAGTGTTTTGTTCAAGTCATCAACCACGGCAATCGTGTTTTCGTCCTGCGACTTTTGCACGTTCAGCAGCAAGGTGCGCTGGCCGTTGTAGAGTGCCAGGCTCTCGATTTCCTGGGCGCCATCCCTGACTTCGGCCAGCTGGTCAACCCGCACCGGGCCGCCATTTTTGCGCGTGACGATGATGCGGCCAAAGTCTTCAGGGCGTTGTACGCGTGCGGCGATCTGGATCACGCGGTCTTGCGCTTTGGAGCGGATGCTGCCCACCGGGTAGTCCTGATTTTCGTTGCGCACGGCATTGGCGACCTGTTCGGGCGTAATGCCGTAGGAGGCCAGGGCCTGCGGGTTCAGGTAGATGTTGATCTCGCGCGCGCTGCCACCGACCAGCGCCACCGAGCCCACACCACGCACGTTTTCCAGGCGTTTTTTCAGCGTTTGATCGGCCCAACTGGTGAGTTCCACTGCATTGAGCGGCTTGCCTGCGCTGGTATCGGGCAATACCGCCACCGACCAGATGGCACGGCTGGACGGATCAAATCGCAAAACCCGCGGCTCCTTGACTTCGGTGCGCAAGGTCGGACGGATCGCGGCCACTTTTTCACGCACATCGTCAGCTGCCTTGCGACCGTCCATGTGTAATCCGAATTCGATGATGACCACCGATTGGTTCTCATAAGAACGCGAGGTGAGGGCATTGATACCGGCAATCGAATTGACGCCTTCCTCGATTTTTTTGGTGACTTCACTCTCGACGATTTCGGGCGAGGCGCCGGGGTAATCGGTGCTGATCACCACCACCGGAAAATCCACATTGGGGAATTGGTCCACCTTCAGGCGCTGCATTGAAAATAATCCGAGCACCACCAGGGCCAGCATGACCATGGTGGCAAACACCGGGTTGTGAAGGCTGACGCGTGTGAACCACATTTATTGGGTTCCTGCCGCTGTCTTTACCAAAGTGCCGGCACGCAGGCTGCCGACCGAACCGTCAATCACCACACTCCCTTCGGGCAGGCCCGTGACCGCGACCATGGTCGCGCCAGCCAGATCGCCGCGCAGACCCGGCGTCACATTCACGTGTAGCACCTGGTTTTCTTTGATCATCTGCACGTAGGGTTGAGGCTTGTCGGTGCGGACGGCGCTCAGGGGCAGCGCCAGTGTTTTGGTGACACCCACGGTGAGACTGCCTTGTGCAAACAGGCCGTGGCGCAAATTGGCTTCGGGTGCCAGCGCCAGATACACCAGCACGGCGCGACTGCCCACGGAGGCGCTCGGGTTGATGCGGACGACTTTGGCCTGGATGACTCGGGTGGAGCCGTCGAGCGTCAGTTGCGCGCTTTGCCCGACTTTGACATTCAGCGAGTCTGCCGCATTCAGACTGGCTTCCAGTTCCAGTTGCCGGTTGTCGACGATCTCCAGAATGCGGGTGTCGACCGGCACGCGTTCACCCGGCTGTGCCAGCCGCTGGGAAATTTGGCCACTGATGGGGGCACGCAGCACCGTGTCTTCGAGGGCCTTGGCTGCCAAGTCCACACCTGATTGCGCCGCCTCATACGTGGCCTGGGCTGCGTCCAGGCTGGCTTGCGAGGTGACCAATGCGGTGCTGGAGAGGGCTGCGTCCAGACTGGCTTGCGAGGTAAGCAATGCGGTGCTGGAGATAAAACCCTGAGCTACCAAGGCCTTGTTGTTGTCAAAATTGCGCTGGGCAGTGGCAACCTGAGCCTTGGCCGCAGCCGCTTGTTGACGAGCTTGGCGCAGGCGCGCATCGGATTCTGCAGGGTCAATGCGAGCCAGTACCTGGCCAGCGCGCACCGTGTCACCTTCTCGCACGGTCAGATTTTGCAACTCGCCGGGCACACGTGCCTTGACAAGAGCCGTGTTGACGGCCTTGATGGCGCCCGAGATCACAACGGTTTGTTGCAGTTCAATGGGCTTAACTTGCACCAGATCACTGGTGGTCAAGACGATGCTGACCTGTGACTTTTGAGCCGCCTGCTGCGCCTCAACTGCAGCTTGCGCGGCACGACGCGCCAACAAGGTGCGCAGTGTGCCAGCCACCAGCAAGGCGATCACCAGGCCGGCCAATGCCCATTTCATCCGGGGTTTCATTTTGGGGGATGCTCCAGTTAGGTGTTGGTATTGTTCGTTGGCTGACTGAAGCCGTGGATCAGCATTTGGAGTTGTGCCTCCAGATACTTTTGGGGGTCGAGTTGCGCCTGATCCCCGCAACAGGTGCTCCAGGAATGTTTCCAGAGCACCAAAAACAGCATGGGTGCCAGCACCAGATAAACCCCGTATTGGATGTCCATCGGTCGAAAGTCACCACGTTCGACGCCACGTTTCAGGATGCGCTCGATCAGGGTATTGCCGGGCTGCATGACTTCGTTCTGGTAGAAGCTGGCCAATTCCGGAAAATTTTGTGCTTCGCTCATGATCAGCTTGAGAATGCCGCTGGCCTGTGTGGAGCCAATGCGTTCCCACCAATTGAAAAGGCAGCGGCGCAGCATGTCCTGGGCGCTGCCCTCAAAGCGGTCAATTTCGTCACTCCATTGAGCAAAACGACCTGAAATGTTTTCGCGCACCACGGCCTTGAAAAGCTCTTCCTTGCTCGGAAAATACAAAAACAGCGTGCCTTTGGAAACCCCCGCGCGTTGCGCCACCTCTTCAACGCGAGTGGCAGCGAAGCCTTTTTCGACAAACAAATCCAGCGCTGCCGCGAGCAACTCACCGGGGCGCTCATCTTTGCGGCGTACCCGGCGAGTACTGGCGCTTGGAAAGTCTTGATTTGGAGGGGTAGGCGCTGGCATGAAGTTAATGACTGATTGGTTATTAGTTTAGCTTTCGGGTGTCGTTGATGTCAATTCAAATATGGCCCCGGGCGCGTCGGGTTTGTCTATTTGCCGCTAGCATGAAGGCACAGGCAACATGTATTGGTTTGTCATTTTTTCAAGGGGATACACATGGGTCAGACAACTCAGACAACTCTGACAACGCAAACCATCACACTGGGCGGCGGTTGTTTCTGGTGCACCGAGGCGGTTTATGTGCAGGTCCGGGGCGTGCTCGATGTGGAGTCTGGCTACAGCAATGGCCAGACGATACAACCCACGTATGAGCAGGTCTGCAACGGCAGCACCGGACACAACGAGGTGGTCAAGCTGGTTTACGACCCCGAGCAGATCAGCGTGCGCGAAATTCTGGAGATTTTCTTTTTGATTCACGATCCGACCACGCTCAATGCACAGGGCCATGATCGCGGCACACAGTACCGCAGCGGCATTTATTTCACCACGCCGGAGCAACAGCAACAGGCGCTGGCGCTAATTGAGGAACTCGGGAACAGCGGTGTTTACCCGCGCGCCATCGTGACCGAGGTGCTTGCGCAATCCAATTACTGGCCTGCGGAAGGCTACCACCAGGATTTTTTTGAAAATCACCCTGACCAAGGCTATTGCCTGGCTGTGGCAGCCCCCAAGGTGGCCAAGTTTCAGAAAACCTTTGCGCGTTTGCAGAAACCGGGCCGATAAAATTCATTCATGGCTACCAAAATTCCCAAACCAGTTCCTGCGCCTACCCCAGTGATCCCAGCGGTTGAAGACGAAGGTACCGTGGTGCTGGAGCGCCGCACCCAGCGCACCAAACCGCCCCAGATGTACCAGGTGGTGATGTTGAACGACGACTACACACCCATGGAGTTTGTGGTGATGGTCCTGCAGGAGTTTTTCAGCAAAGACCTCGAAACCTCGACCCGGATCATGCTCAAGATCCATCTTGAAGGCAAGGCGGTGTGCGGCGTTTATTCGCGCGATGTCGCTGCGACCAAAGTGGATCAGGTGATGGATGCGGCAGCCAAGGCAGGGCATCCGCTCAAGTGCTTTTGTGAACCTGTAGCGTAAAGAAATTTTGGAAACCTGACTCGCTCAAATGAATTAGAAATCAGATTACAGTTGAAACCTGAAACAAAAGCTATCAAAGGAACTTTATGATTGCCCAAGAACTGGAAGTCAGTCTCCACATGGCGTTTGTTGAGGCGCGTCAGCAGCGCCACGAATTCATCACTGTGGAACATTTGCTTCTGGCACTGCTGGACAACCCCAGCGCTGCCGAAGTGTTGCGTGCCTGCTCGGCCAATATCGACGACTTGCGCAAGTCCCTGATCACCTTCATCAAGGACAACACGCCGCAAGTTGCGGGTACCGAAGATGTGGACACCCAGCCCACGCTGGGTTTCCAGCGCGTCATCCAGCGCGCCATCATGCATGTGCAGTCTACTGGCAGCGGGAAAAAAGAAGTTACCGGCGCCAACGTGCTGGTGGCAATTTTTGGCGAAAAAGACTCCCACGCGGTGTATTACCTGCACCAGCAGGGCGTGACGCGCCTTGACGTGGTCAATTTCATCGCGCATGGCATCAAAAAGAGTGATCCGCCGGAACCTGCCCGTTCTTCCGACAATGCCGCTGAATCCGAAGAAGGCGGTGCCGAGAAAAACGAAAAGGCATCACCGCTGGAGCAGTTCACCCAGAATTTGAATCAAATGGCCAAGGACGGCAAGATCGATCCGCTGATCGGTCGTGAATATGAGGTCGAGCGTGTGATCCAGATCCTGTGCCGCAGGCGCAAGAACAATCCGCTGCTGGTGGGTGAGGCGGGTGTGGGCAAGACGGCCATCGCCGAAGGCCTGGCCTGGCGGATCACGCAAAAAGATGTGCCCGAGATCCTGGCTGAATCGATCGTTTATTCGCTGGACATGGGCGCCCTGCTTGCCGGAACCAAATACCGTGGTGATTTTGAACAACGCCTCAAAGGGGTCCTGAAATCGCTCAAGGACAAGCCCAATACCATCTTGTTCATTGACGAGATCCACACCTTGATTGGTGCAGGTGCAGCCTCTGGTGGCACGCTGGACGCTTCCAACCTGCTCAAGCCGGCCCTGAGTTCGGGGGCATTGAAATGTATTGGTGCCACCACCTTCACCGAGTACCGCGGCATCTTCGAGAAAGACGCGGCCCTGTCGCGGCGGTTCCAGAAGGTGGACGTGGTAGAGCCCACAGTGGAGCAAACCGTTGAAATTCTCAAGGGCCTCAAGTCGCGTTTTGAAGAACACCACAACGTCAAATACGCGGTGGCGGCGCTGCAGGCTGCGGCCGAATTGAGCGCCAAGTACATCAACGACCGTCATTTGCCCGACAAGGCGATTGACGTGATTGACGAGGCCGGCGCGGCGCAACGCATCCTGCCAGTCTCCAAGCGCAAAAAAATCATCAGCAAGGCCGAGGTGGAAGACATCGTGGCCAAGATTGCGCGCATTCCGCCTGCCAACGTGTCCAACGATGACCGCGGCAAACTCAAGACGCTGGATCGCGACTTGCGCAACGTGGTGTTTGGTCAGGACAAGGCGCTTGACATGCTGGCCTCGGCCGTGAAGATGTCGCGCTCGGGCCTGGGCAAGGGTGACAAGCCGATCGGCACTTTCCTGTTCAGCGGTCCCACAGGGGTTGGCAAGACTGAGTCGGCTCGGCAGTTGGCCTATATCATGGGCATTGAGCTGATTCGTTTTGACATGAGCGAATACATGGAGCAACACGCCGTCAGCCGCCTGATTGGCGCGCCTCCGGGTTATGTGGGGTTTGACCAGGGTGGCTTGTTGACCGAGGCCATCACCAAGAAGCCGCATTGCGTGCTCTTGCTTGACGAAATTGAGAAGGCGCACCCGGCCATTTTCAATGTGCTGCTGCAGGTCATGGACCATGGCACCTTGACCGACAACAACGGGCGCAAGGCTGATTTCCGCAATGTCATCATCATCATGACGACCAACGCGGGTGCCGAGACCATGAACAAGTCCACCATCGGCTTTACCAACCCGCGTGAAGCGGGTGACGAAATGGCCGACATCAAGCGCATGTTCACGCCCGAGTTCCGTAACCGGCTCGATGCCATCGTTAGCTTCAAGGCACTGGACGAAAGCGTCATCATGCGTGTGGTGGACAAATTCCTGCTGCAACTTGAAGCGCAACTGGCTGACAAGAAGGTGGAGGTCACGTTCACCGACAAGCTGCGCAAGCATCTGGCCAAGAAGGGCTTCGATCCGTTGATGGGTGCCCGGCCGATGCAGCGCCTGATTCAGGACACCATTCGCCGTGCCCTGGCCGACGAACTGCTGTTTGGTCGCCTGGTCGATGGCGGCCGCTTGACGGTGGATTTGGACGATACGGACGAAAGCAAAACCGACGTCCTGCTCGACATCCAGCCCCTGCCCAAAAAAGAGGGCAAGTCCAAGCCGGAACTGCAGGAACCGGCGATCAACTGAACTTGTTTCAGGGTATTTGTAGGGTCGACTTTAGTCGACCTGTCAGAATGAATTCGGCCCTACGAACATCTGGTGGACTGAAGTCCGCCAGAAGACTATGGTGGCTGCAAGTACACCCCACAGGGTTCAAGGCCTGGTGGGGCGTCAGACTGGACCCTGAGCAGACCTTAGCGACTTATTCCACGCCCAGCAGATTGGCCAAAGCGGTTGTTTCCATGGCCCCGTTGTAACTAACGATTTCGCCGGTCTTGCGGTGTTTTCCCAGCAGGAACGGCACCGAATCCACACCCAGCTGATTGAGCAACTGGGTGTTGTTGTTGATAGCTTGTTTGAGATCATCTGGCACATCAGCGCTGGCTGCCATGCCGCCGGTACCTGCCAGCAAGGATTGCTCGTGCGCCGTCATGGCGTCTGACGCGTTGGCAGTACTGAGCAAGGCGGCGCCTTGCGGCAGACTTTTGCTCGGGTTGAAAGATATTGGAATCCAGACAAACTTGACTTTGCTATGCAGCGCCAGCGAGGCCTGCCACAAACGACCGCAGTGCGGGCACTGGGGATCAAACAACACATAGACCGGCTGCGCGCTCATCATGGCACCCACCGCAAAGCCCTTGCCTTTGGCAGCCACCAGGTCGTAGTTTGATCCGGTCTGCGCTGTGGTGGTGGCCGGTGCGGTTGATGACGGATTTTGAGTGGCGCTGCTGTTGGGCTTATCTGTTTTTGAGCAGCCTGCCATATTTAAAACGATTGCTGCAGCGACGATAAGAATATTGAGATTCATGGTGCTCCTCCAATCGGTGTTTTGAGTTACGGTGTTATGGCGGTACCGCCACCCAAGGTCTTGAATAGGGCGATTTGATTTTGCAGGTTCGCCAAGCGGGTCTGCACCAGCGCTTGCTGGGCGGCAAACAGGGCGCGTTGGGCGTCAAGCCAGTCGAGCTGGCTGGCCACGCCGTTGTCCAGGCGCAGTTTCGTCAGGCGGCTGCGCGCGCTTTCTGCGTTCAGCAGCGCTTGCTGTGCCTGCAATTGCTCCAACAGCGTGGCGCGGCTGGCCAGTCCGTCGGCCACTTCACGAAAAGCTGTTTGAATGGCTTTTTCGTACTGCGCCACGGCGATCTCGCGTCCGGCCCGGGCTGAATCCAGATTGGCCTGGTTGCGTCCGGCGTCAAAGATTGGCAGCACCATCTGAGGCGCCAGCGTCCAGCCCCAGGAGCCCGCCTTGAACAGGTCGGCGAGCGCGGAGCTGGCTGACCCTGCGCCCGCAGTCAGGCTGATGCGCGGGAAAAAGGCGGCGCGGGCGGCGCCGATGTTTGCGTTGCTGGCCACCAGCAGCTGCTCGGCCTGGCGAATGTCAGGGCGCCGTGCCAGCAAATCTGAGGGCAGCCCGGCGGGCAGTTCGGCAAAGGCCAGTTGTTCGAGCTTGTTGGGTGCCCATTGCGCACGCTGGGTATCGTTGATGGTTTGACCTAGCAACAGACTTAGTGCGTTTTCGTCGAGTGCGCGCTGGCGCATTTGCTGGGCCAGTGTGACTCGGGCCGACTCCAGCAGTGTTTGGGCGTTGCGCAGATCAAATTCAGATGCCGCCCCGTGTTGGAGTTTGAGTTCGACCAGTTTGAGCGATTCGGCTCGGGAGTCCAGCGTTTGCCGTGACACGGCCAGCAGCGCTTCGTCAGCCAGCAGACTGAGCCAACTTTGCGCAACCGTCGTGATCAGGCCAATTTGTACGGTTTGTGCGGCCTCGGCACTTGCCAAGTATTGCGCCAGTGCCTGTTCCTTGAGGCTGGCAACGTGGCCAAAAAAGTCCAACTCATAAGCAGTGACCGTCAGTCCGGCGTTGTAAGCGCTGGTGATGGCGCCAGAGCTGTTGGGGGTGCGGGCACCGGTCATGGCCGCGTTTACCGTGGGCAACTGGTCGGCCCGGCGAATGCCGAGTTGGGCGCGGGCTTGCTCGATGTTGAGCAGCGCCACCCGCAAGTCCCGATTGTTGGACAGTGCGGTTTCGATCAACTGGCGCAGAGCCGGGTCGGAAAAGTAATCCTGCCAAGCCTGAGCAGGCGCATTCTGTTTGACGCTGTCCGCCGGGTTGACTTTGGTCGTCGCTGGCCAATTAGGAGCCACCGGTGCTTCTGGCCGCTGGTAGGTCGGCATCTGCGAGCAGCCGGCCAGAAAGGAGACAACTGCCAGCGTGACGGCGCGTTTCAGGGCCAGGCGCGATAGTGTTGGTTTGTTATTCATGCGAATGCACTCCCATGTGTTCGGCCTGCGCCGCATGCACTTGCTGTTGACGCGCGCTGTCCTTGAACAGGCTGCGAATCACAACAAAGAAAATCGGAACAAACACCACGGCCAGGCTGGTGCCGGTCAGGATGCCGCCAATCACGCCGGTGCCGATGGCGCGCTGGCTGGCTGATCCGGCGCCCGAGGCGATGGCCAGCGGCAACACACCCAGTGTGAAGGCCATGGAGGTCATCACGATGGGTCTGAAGCGCAGATGGGCTGCCTCAAGCGCCGCGGCCACCACACTCTTGCCCTGGGCTTGCAGGTCCTTGGCGAACTCGATGATCAAAATGGCGTTTTTGGCCGACAGGCCGATGATGGTGATCAGTCCCACCTGGAAGTAGACGTCGTTGGCATAAGCACGCAGCAAGGTGGCCACGATCACGCCCAGCACGCCCAGCGGCACCACCAGAATGACAGCCAGCGGGATGGTCCAGCTCTCATACAGGGCGGCCAGACACAGGAACACCGACAGGATGGCAAAGCCGTAGAGGATCATGGCCTGGGCCCCGGCCAGCTTTTCTTCGCGTGAGGTGCCGGTCCACTCAAAACCAAAACCGGGAGGCAACTGGCTGGCCAAGGTTTCCATTTCCTTGAGTGCGTCACCGGTACTGAAGCCGGGTGCGGCGCTGCCACCAATCCGCATGGCCGGATACCCGTTGTAACGCACGGTCTGCATGGCGCCGGTGACCCAACGCGTACCGGCAAACGCCGACAGCGGCACGGTCTGGCCCTTGCTGTTGAGAACGTTGAGCTTGAGCAAGTCATCGGGCTGCATGCGCGCAGGTGCGTCGGCCTGCACGATCACACGTTGCAGGCGGCCGTCGTTGGGAAAGTCATTGGCATAACTGGAGCCGAGTGCGGTGGAGATGGTGGTATTGATGACATCAAAACTCACACCCAGGGCGCTGGCCTTGTCGCGGTCGATGTCCAGTTGCAATTGCGGTGCGTCTTCCAGACCGTCCGGGCGTACTTGGGTCAGCACCTTGCTTTTGGACGCCATGCCCAGCATCTGGTTACGGGCGCCCAGCAGGGCGTCGTGGCCCAGGCCGGCACGATCCTGCAGACGGAAGCTGAAACCCGACGACGCCCCCAGTTCAGGAATCGGCGGCGGGCTCAAAGGGAAGATGAATGCATCACGAATCCCCGACAGTGCACCAAAAGCGCGCCCTGCCAGCGCTTGGGCTGAACTGCCCGGCGCGTGGCGCTCGGACCAGTCCTTGAGTGTGACAAAAGCGAGTGCGGCGTTTTGTCCCTGGCCCGAGAAGCTGAAGCCCAGCACGCTCACCATGCCCTGCACGTCGGGCTGCTTGAGCATGAAGCCCTCAACCTGCTTCATGACGTCCAGTGTGCGCTCCTGGGTGGCGCCCGGCGGCAACTGCACGTTCACCAGCATCGTGCCCTGGTCTTCATTGGGCAGGAACGAGGCTGGCAGGCGTTGGTACATCCAGCCGGCGGCGGCCAGAATGGCCAGGTAAATGATCAGGTAACGCGCCGCGCGCGGCAACATGCGGGCAACACCGCCTTCGTAGGCCTTGGCCGTTCTGGCAAAGCCACGGTTGAACCAGCCGAAAAAGCCGGTCTTGGCGTGGTGATGACCTGCCTCAACTGGTTTGAGCAGGGATGCGCACAAGGCTGGCGTGAGGGACAGTGCCAGGAAAGCTGAAAACGCAATCGAGACACCCATCACGGCGGCGAACTGGCGGTAAATGTTGCCGATGGAGCCACTGAAGAATGCGAGCGGCACAAACACCGAGATCAGCACCACAGTGACACCGACGATGGCGCCTGAAATCTGCCCCATGGCCTTGCGAGTTGCCTCCAACGGTGGCAGTCCTTCCTCGCTCATGATGCGCTCGACGTTTTCCACCACCACGATGGCGTCGTCCACCACGATGCCAATCACCAGCACCATGGCGAACATGGTCAGCACGTTGATCGAAAACCCCATGGCCAGCAGGGTGGCAAAGGTGCCCAGCAAGGCCACCGGCACCACCAGGGTGGGGATGAGCGTGTAGCGCCAGTCCTGCAAAAACAGGAACATCACCAGAAACACCAGAGCAATGGCTTCCAGCAGCGTTTCAGCGACTTGGCGCAGCGAGGTGTCAATGAAGCGTGAGCTGTCGTATGGAATGGCCCAGGTCATGCTCTTGGGGAAGAACTTTTCCAGTTCCTGCATGCGGGCACGGACAGCCTTGGCAGTTGCCAGCGCATTGCCGCTGGGTGACAGTTGGACGCCGATGCCTGTCGAGGGCTTGCCATTGAGGCGGGCCGAGGTGGCATAGGCCTGGGCGCCGAGCTCGATGCGTGCCACGTCCTTGAGACGCACGCTGGAGCCGTCAGGATTGGCACGCAGCACTACCTTGCCAAATTCAGCAACGCTGCTGAGTTGACCACCCACCACCACCGTCGCGGCTATGCCCTGGCCCGCGACGTTGGGCAGGCTGCCAATTTCACCGGCCGATACCTGGGCGTTCTGACCACGTATGGCGGCGGTCACGTCGGTGGCGGACAGGTTGAAACCCTGCAGTTTGACCGGGTCGATCCAGATCCGCATGGCGCGCTCGGTGCCGAACAATTGCACCTGGCCGACGCCTGGCAGACGTTGCAACTCCGGGACGATGCTGCGTGAGGCATAGTCACCCAGGGCCACCGGATCCAGCGCAGGATCATCCGAAGAGAGAATGGCAAACAGCAAAAAATTGTTGCGCGCCTTGTCCACGCGCACACCGTTTTGCGTCACCACCGAGGGCAGGCGGGGTGCCGCCCGAGACAGGCGGTTTTGCACGTCCACCTGCGCCAGGTCCGGGCTGGTGCTGGGGTCAAAGCTCAGCGTGATGGATCCGCTGCCATCGGCCTGGGCCACAGACTCCATGTACAACAGGCCGGGCGAGCCGTTCATCTCGCGCTCGATCACCGACAGCACGCTGTTTTCCAGCGTGGTGGCGGTGGCACCCGGCACCGTCACCCGTTCCAGCTTTGAGGGCAGCTATGGCCAGGTCATCGAGGTCACCCATGTCGAAGGTTTCATGACC
>JBEGLK010000041.1:7849-23061 GCA_041183605.1 Pseudomonadota bacterium | reverse complement strand
TTCCGGAAAATATCGAACATGCGCAAACTCTCCTGTAGGGCAACAAAAAAGGCGAACACAGTGTTCGCCTTTTTGCGGGTGGTGGGTGATGACGGGCTCGAACCGCCGACCTACGCCGTGTAAAGGCGCCGCTCTACCAACTGAGCTAATCACCCCGCCGATAACGGGTCAATTCAAGGCGTCTTTCAATGCCTTGCCCGGACGGAACTTTGGAACCTTGGCAGCCTTGATTTTAATCGAAGCGCCGGTACGCGGATTACGACCGGTGCGGGCTGCACGTTTGCCAACGGCAAAGGTACCAAAACCAACCAGGGCGACAGAATCACCTTTTTTCAAGCTTGATTTGACCGCTTCAATGGTGGACTCCAGGGCGCGCGCCGCAACCGCCTTGGGAATGTCCGCATCTGTGGCAATGAAATCAATCAGTTCAGTCTTATTCACAATAAACCTCTCACACGAGTTGTAATCAATGTCTCTTTAATAATTTTTAGGATACTGCCAGCGCAAAAAATATCGAATGAATTTGTTTTGTTCCGGTATTCTTCAGCAGGGCAGCAAAAATGGATTCTAGACGGGTTTAACGCATGAGCCAGTCAGGATGTGGCAAATATTGGCAATTTTTTCAACTCTGAATTTGCCGAACGATGGCACAACCGAAATCGAATGTATTTGTGCGCTTACCTGACTCGTGACCTGATCTCTGGCAGGGCTTTTTGCAGGTAATAGACCATGGACCAGACTGTCATCACCGCCGAAATCCAGATCAGCCAGACACCCCATACATGGGTATTGACGAGATCAAACAACATGCCATCAAAAAGCAAAAATGGAATCGCCACCATTTGAGCCGTGGTTTTGAGCTTGCCGATCATGTGGACCGCCACACTCTTGGCAGCACCAATTTGCGCCATCCATTCACGCAGGGCCGAGATGGCAATTTCGCGGCCTATGATGATCAGGGCCACAAAAACGTCGGCCCGCCCCAGATGCACCAGCACCAGCACACAGGCACAAACCAGAAATTTGTCGGCAACCGGATCCAGAAAAGCGCCAAAGGCAGATACCTGGTTGAGCCGTCTTGCCAGATAACCATCGAGCCAGTCAGTGGCTGCAAACACCACAAACATGATGGTGGCCACCAAGTTGCGGGTGGCCGGTTCGATAGGCAAATAGAAAACACCCAGAATCAATGGAATCGCCACAATGCGAGCCCAAGTCATGAGGGTGGGAATGGTCCAGAACATGCCTCAATTGTGGCATGTGTCACCTCACAATAAACTGACGCCTCAATGCAGGGCGCGGTAAATTTCAGCGGCCAGCTCATGTGAAATGCCTTCCACCTGGGCAATATCGGCCTCGGATGCCAGTGCCACACCGCGCACACCACCAAATCTTTGCAACAGGCGCGCACGACGTTTTGGGCCGATACCGGGGATCTCCTCAAGCTTGCCGCCGTCCATACGTACCTTGGCACGTGCCGCACGCATGCCGGTGATGGCAAAGCGGTGTGCCTCGTCTCGGATCTGCGCTACCAACATCAGCGCCGCAGAGTCCTTGCCAAGATAGACCTTATCGCGGCCATCAGCGAAGACCAGCTCTTCAAGGCCAATGCGTCTGCCCTCGCCCTTTTCTACCCCGACGATCAAGGACAAATCGAGCCCGAGTTGTTCAAACACTTCCCGCGCCATCGATACCTGGCCCTTGCCGCCGTCGACCAGCACCAAGTCGGGCAAACGCCCCGTGCCGGCAGGCAATACACCTGAACGTTTAGCCTCGGCCAGGGTTTCTGCCAGCTTGCCATAACGGCGCAATAGCACCTGACGCATCGCGGCGTAATCATCGCCCGGCGTGATGTCGTTGATCTTGAAGCGACGGTACTCGGCGCTTTGCATCTTGTGGTGCTGAAACACCACGCAGGATGCCTGGGTCGATTCACCGGCCGTGTGCGAGATGTCAAAACACTCCACGCGCAGTTCATCGAGATCGTCGAGCACCAGATCCAGCGCATCCACCAAGGCACGGGTGCGTGCCTGCTGTGAGCCTTCCTCTGCCAGCAACCTGGCCAGTTGCAGTCCGGCATTGGTTTGCGCCATTTCCAGCCAGACCCGGCGTTGTTCGCGCGGGTTGTGCACCGCGCTCACCTTGACGCCGGTTTGCGCTGCCAAGGCTTGCAACAAGCCTTTGTCTACCGGTGCACTGACCACCAATGAAGGCGGCGCAGGTACGTTCAGGTAATGCTGGGCGATAAAGGCATCAAGCACCTGCATTTCCAGGCTGCGCACCGCGCCCGTCACTTCGGTGGCGTCACCCTCGTCCATGTCAACCACGTCTTCCACATGCACCGGGAAATAGGGCCGGTCACCCAGATGCCGGCCGCCACGAACCATGGCCAGGTTGACGCAAGCACGGCCGCCCTGCACCTTGACTGCCAGAATGTCGACATCACGGTCCGACACGTTGTCCACCGACTGCTGGTGGAGTACATTGGACAGCGCCGCCACCTGGTTACGCAGCTCGGCGGCCTGCTCGAACTCCAGCTTATCGGCATGCCGCATCATGCGGGCTTCGAGTTCACGCATCACCTCGTTGGCGTCGCCATTCAGGAATCGTTCGGCATCGGCCAGATCCTGGGCGTAGTCCTGCGGGGAAACATGTCCCACACAAGGCCCCGAGCAACGCTTGATCTGGTACAACAGGCAGGGTCTGGTGCGGTTATTGAACACCGTGTCTTCGCAAGTGCGCAATCGGAACACTTTTTGCAACAGCAAAATCGCTTCCTTGACTGCCCAGGCACTCGGGTAAGGCCCAAAATAATGATGCTTTTTCTCGACCGCGCCACGGTAATAAGCCACCCGGGGAAACTGTTCGCTGCCAGTCTTGCCGAGCGCCGTAATCTTGAGGTACGGGTAACTTTTGTCGTCCCTGAACAGGATGTTGTACTTGGGATTGAGTGTCTTGATCAGGTTGTTTTCCAGCAGCAGTGCTTCTGCCTCGGAGCGCACCACGGTCGTTTCAAGGCGTGCAATTTTGCTCACCATGTGGCCAATGCGCGTGCCGCCATGGTTTTTCTGGAAATAACTAGACACCCGCTTTTTCAGGTTGATGGCCTTGCCAACGTACAACACATTGCCGAGGACGTCGAAGTACCGATAAACCCCAGGCAAAGCTGGCAGGCTGGCGACATCGCTGAGCAATTGTTCAGAGTGGACGCTCAAGGGCACTGGTTCAGATGGTGTCACATTCGGTGGATTTGGAACTTTTTCAGACATAGGTGCGTATTGTGGACAATCTGGCCATGCCATGTGAAACACCTACCCCTCCATTGCGCTGGGACATCTTTTGCCGGGTCATCGACAATTTTGGCGACCTCGGCGTGTGCTGGCGGCTGGCCTGTGATCTGGCCAAGCGCGGACAAACAGTGCGCCTCTGGATAGATGATCCTTCAGCCCTGGCATGGATGGCACCCGAAGGTTCGCCAGCCGTTGAAGTCAAGCACTGGACAACACCCATCGACATGACCGACATTACGCCCGGCCAGGTCCTTGTAGAAGCTTTTGGCTGTGAGGTCGATGAAGCATTTGTCGCTGGATATGCCAGAAATTTAAGGGCCAGCGCTCAGCAATGCGCATGGATCAATCTGGAGTACCTCAGCGCAGAAGACTTTTCTGCGCGTTGCCACGGCCTGCCATCACCCGTCATGAGCGGGCCCGGCCATGGCCTGACCAAGCATTTTTTCTACCCAGGCTTCACAGCAGACACCGGCGGCCTGTTGCGCGAACCCGACCTGCTGGCGCGACAAGCCAGGTTTGACCGCAAGGCATGGCTGGCGAAGTTGGGGCTGTTCTCTCAGGACGAACGCCTGGTGTCGCTGTTTTGTTATGAGCCTGCCGGCCTGAACGATCTGCTGCGCAGCCTGGCCAGTGAGGCCCGTGCGAGCCGACTGCTGGTAACGCCTGGGCGGGCTGCGGCGGCTGTGCGTTCGGAAATGACCGCATTGAGCGCCCTTAACCCGTCATGGAACCAGCGTTCAGCGTTATCGGTTGATTACCTCCCCCACCTCAGCCAAATTGAATTTGACCATTTGCTTTGGGCCTGTGATGTGAATTTTGTCCGCGGTGAGGACTCGCTGGTGCGCGCCTTGTGGGCTGGCAAGCCCTTGGTATGGCATATCTACCCGCAACACGATGGTGTCCATGCGCACAAGCTCGAGGCGTTTCTGGACTGGCTGCAGGCCCCGGCCTCATTGCGCGCGTATCACCGGCGCTGGAACGGTCTGGAGGCGCCCGCCTTTGCTCTGCAGAACGCGCTTTTCGAGCCCGAAAACTGGCAGGACTGCATGGCATTGGCGCGAACAAAACTGCTCGAACAAGAAGACTTGGGCTCCCAACTGCTCGGCTTTATTGCAAAAATCCTTTAAAATAATGCGTTTTGCGGCACGGGCTTGGGTTCTCTAAAGTCTTGACCGCCCTCGCCGCCTGACGCGCGGCCTACTTTCATCGTTACGTTTCCTCTCATATGAAAATCGCTCAAGAAATTCGCGCCGGCAATGTCATCATGCAAGGCAAAGACCCCATGGTCGTCCTGAAAACCGAATATGCCCGCGGCGGCCGCGGTGCTGCTACCGTGCGCATGAAGCTCAAAAGCTTGATTGCCAACTTCGGTACCGAAGTGGTGTTCCGTGCCGACGACAAAATTGACAACGTGATCCTCGACAAAAAGGATTGCACCTACTCGTATTTTGCCGACCCCATGTACATTTGCATGGACCAGGAATACAACCAGTACGAAGTCGAAGCCGAAAACATGGGTGACTCGCTCAACTACCTCGAAGACGGCATGCCGCTCGAAGTCGTTTTTTACGACGGCAAGGCAATTTCGGTTGAACTACCCACCAGCGTGGTGCGTGAAATCACCTGGACCGAGCCGGCTGTCAAGGGCGACACCTCAGGCAAGGTGCTCAAGCCAGCCAAGATCGCAACCGGTTTTGAAATTGGCGTGCCGATTTTCGTGGCCCAGGGCGACAAGGTTGAAATCGACACGCGTACCGGCGAATATCGCAAACGCGTCTAAAGCCTGACCCTGCCGGGGTCGACCAAATCAAAAGGCTTCTCCGGAAGCCTTTTTTTATTGCCTGTTTGGGTGTAGGCTACGTTCATGAAACACGCCCATGAGCAACATCCATCCCCCGCTGAGCAGACGCCTCAGGATCTGCCAGGCACCAGGCTCGCCTTGCGCCGCGTCGCCATCGACACCTATCGCGAAAACGTGGCCTACTTGCACCGCGACTGCGCGCTCTACCGGGCCGAAGGTTTTCAGGCCTTGTCCAAAATCGAGGTGCGCGCCAATGGTCAGCACATTGTTGCGACCCTGAACGTGGTGGATGATCCAGCGATCGTGGCCTGCAACGAACTGGGGCTGTCGGAAGATGCCTTCCTGCAGTTGGCCGTCGAGCCTGGCCATGTGGTGTCAGTGGCGCAGGCCGAACCACCCGCTTCGATTGGCGCCCTGTACCGGAAAATTGCCGGTGAACGCCTGGGACGCGAAGATTTCCAGGCCATCGTCAATGACATCGCCGATCTCCATTATTCGAAAATCGAACTGACCGCCTTCGTGGTGGCCACCAACCGGGACGAACTGGACCGAGAGGAGGTGTATTTTTTAACCGAAGCCATGGCCGGCGCCGGCAGAAAACTCGACTGGCATGACACACTCGTCGTCGACAAACATTGCATTGGTGGCATCCCGGGCAACCGCACCTCGATGCTGGTGGTACCAATCGTCGCAGCCCATGGCCTGCTCTGCCCCAAAACATCATCGCGCGCCATTACCTCGCCCGCCGGCACTGCCGACACCATGGAGGTGTTGGCCAACGTGGAGTTGCCCTTTGAGCAATTGGCTGGCATCGTGCGCGACCATCGCGCCTGCCTGGCATGGGGCGGCACGGCCAATCTGTCGCCCGCCGACGACGTGCTGATTTCGGTGGAACGGCCGCTGGCAGTGGACTCACCCGGACAAATGGTGGCCTCGATCCTGTCCAAAAAAATAGCCGCCGGATCGACCCACCTGGTGCTGGACATTCCGATTGGCCCCACGGCCAAGGTGCGTTCCATGCCCGAAGCGCAGCGCCTGCGCCGGCTGTTCGAATATGTTGCCGCTCGTTTGCATCTTTCGCTTGACGTGGTCATCACCGATGGTCGGCAACCCATCGGGCGTGGCATAGGTCCGATGCTGGAAGCACGCGACGTGATACAGGTGCTGGAAAACGCCCCCCAGGCACCGAACGACCTGCGGCAAAAAGCCTTGCGTCTGGCAGGACGACTGATTGAATGCCACCCCGATGTCCGTGGCGGCGATGGTTTTGCGATCGCACGCGATATTCTGGATTCAGGTCGTGCGCTCGCCAAAATGAACGCCATCATCGCGGCCCAGGGCAGCAAAAACTTTGATTTCAACAATCCCCCGCTTGCACCACTGAGTTTTGAAGTCTGTGCACCCACAGATGGTGTTGTCACCAGCATTGACAATTTCCAGGTGGCTCGCATTGCCCGCCTGGCGGGTGCCCCCAAAGTGGCTGGTGCAGGTATCGATCTGTTTCAAAAACTGGGAGACACCGTGGTGGCAGGAGATCTTTTGTACCGGGTCCATGCCGGCTTCCCAAGTGACCTTGGCTTCGCGCGCCAGGCCAGTCACAAGTTCAGCGGCTACACCCTCGGCCAGGCCAGCGAAGTGCCACATGTCTTTGTGGAATTCTGACGTTATGTTGCTGTATTTCGAAGACGAATCGACCAGTGCCGAACGCCTGGCGCAGGCAGCCCATCTACCGGCCAGCATGGTTCAGCGGCACAGTTTTCCCGATGGTGAAATCAAGCTGCGCTTGCCGGAAGTCCTGCCCGAAAAGCTTGTCATTTTCCGTGTCTTGAACAATCCGAATGAAAAACTGATTGAGCTGCTGCTGGCAGCGCAAACTGCACGCAGCCTGGGCGCCAGGCACTTGACGCTGGTGGCGCCGTATCTGGCCTACATGCGCCAAGACATGGCTTTTCACCCGGGTGAGGCCATCAGCCAACGCGTTGTCGGCAAATTTCTTGCGGACCAGTTCGATGCCGTGATCACCGTTGACCCGCATTTGCACCGGATAACATCGCTGCAGCAAGCCGTGCCTGTGCAAGACGCAGTCGTGCTGAGTGGCGCACCTTTGCTTTCGGACTGGATCGCCCAGCGGCGGCCCATGCCTTTGCTCATCGGACCCGACGAAGAATCTGCGCAATGGCTCGCGCAGGCTGCAGTCCGCCATGGCTTTGACCATGCGGTTTGCCGCAAGGTGCGACATGGTGACAGTGAGGTCGATATCGAGCTACCCGCGATCACACTGAAAGGTCGACAGGTGGTGTTGCTTGATGATGTCGCCAGCACGGGCCACAGTGTCGCACGCGCCGCTCAACTTTTGCTTGCAGCCGGTGCCGCCAGCGTCGATGTGGCTGTCACCCACGCGCTGTTCTCAGGCGGTGCCATGGCTCTGTTGCAAAAGGCAGGTGTCGGTGAGGTCTGGAGTACCGATTGCATCACGCACCCCAGCAATGTTGTCAGCATGGCCAGCAGCATGGCCTCCGCCCTGGCCGGACTTCAAGCCGTCAACGACAAAAAATAATTCGACTTCGACTCCAGTTATTTTGAATGCGGCATCAGGTTAGCTGCAGGCCACGATGCGTTGCGCCTTGCCACTGCGCCCCCGCGGCACGTTTTGCCCCAGTTCGCCTATCACGCGCACCGGCTGAAGTTCCTGTGCGAGGGCAAACTTTCCAAGTGCGAGCCGACATCGTTCCAGGGCATGTTCTCCATCAGCGCCCTGCAAGCCTAAGCCCAGCAACAAAGTGTGGTCGTCACGCTGGCGCAAATAAAAATCAAAGACACCGGCCTCGTCTTCCAGCACCGTGGTCAATGCCAAGGGCAACAAGGTGACAGGTCGACCGTCCCTGCCAGCCATCACCAGCGCTTCGTCGCGGCGCCCGAGCACCTCGATCACCGGCAGCATGCAACCGCAGGCACAAGGTTCGGTGTGCACGGTCAGCTGGTCACCCAGGTCATACCGGATCAGCGGCTGCACATAATTGGCCAGGTTGGTCAGCAGCGTGGAATACGAACGCTCACCTGCAGGCATTGGGCAGCCGCGCTCGTCCACCGGTTCGAGGATGACCCAGTCCGCATTGGTGTGGAGCCTGCCACGACCACACTCCCAAGCGATGGACATGAACTCTGAGGCACCGTAGCTGTTGCGCACAGCGCAGCCGAACACCTGCTCCACTCGCTTGCGAACGCTTGCACTCAAGGTTTCGCCTCCTGTCCAGAACTCCCTGGGCGCGATGCCCAATGTCCCCTTGCTGGCTTCATCGGCCAACATGGCTGCGACCGTGGGATAAGTCGCTATCACGGTAGGCGCATACTTGTTGAGTGCGTCAAACAACAGACGATTCGACTGAAGAATCGAAAAACTCCGCATGAACGGTGCCAGCCAGGGGTTGAGCTCGCGCAGCCTTTGCATGGTCACGGTGCCGGCAAAATGGCCGCTGGTGACACCGACAAACGCAATGCGTTCAGTCAATGCCAGAGGGTCAAACCAGCGTTGCAGAGGTCGAGGGACACTGCGCCGCACCACCTCGAGCGCGTCATAGACCGCCATGGTCCGAGCATTTTGAACAAAAATTCCTGGCTCATGGCTGGTGCCTGAGCTCTCCCAAACCAGATAGTCACCCAGGTAAGCCTGCCCAATGCGTTGTGGGTCGGCGGTGAAAGCACGTAGATCCTTCAAATGGAGCTGAGGGTCTGTCACCCAGTCGTCGAAACGAGCCATCAGGGCCTGCCTGGATACAGACGGCAGCGCATTCAGCGGCGTAACACCAGGAACAGTGCCGCGCAAGTGCTCCCGGTAAAACCGCGAATCTTGCTGTGCCGCCGCAACCAGCATGCTAAGCCTGGACTGTTGACGAAGTGCGAGCGCCTGAACTGTTGCCCGTCCACTCGACAACACGTCGACCGAGACCGCACTGAAATGCAACCGATCAAATACTGGCATCGCGCAAACCCTCCATAATGGTTCATCGTAGGTCCGCCGGGCTCGAACCAGCATGCGAATAATCATTCACGGGGCCTCCTCGGTGGACAATTTTTCCCCCACAATGCCGCCATGAATCACGTTAAAAAAACACCTCAACACCTGACTGAAAACCGGCTCGCCGACGCATGGGCGGAATTACAAAACCACTCAGATCAGGGGCACACGCTGGAAGCCGATGCCTATCGTCTGGCCTTCTCCGATCCGGAATTCCTGCTGCGCCGTGAAACACGCGGCATCCGCTTTCAACTGGAAATGCTCAAACCCGACTTGGACCAAGCCGAGCAAGGTATTGAAGGCACGGTGGTTGTTTTTGGCAGTGCCCGTTTTCCAGCACCGGAGGATGCCAAGAAAAGCCTTCACGAAGCCAAGCTCAGCGGTGACGCCGACGCGCTGGCTGTTGCGCATCGGCAAGTTCGCAATGCACATTACTACGATCAGGCGCGTTTATTTGCCCGGCTGGTGGCCGGTTACAGCATGCACCGCCGTCCCGAGGAACGCCTTTTTATTGCCACCGGTGGTGGCCCCGGCATCATGGAAGCCGCGAATCGCGGTTCGCACGAAATGGGTGCGCCAAGTATCGGCCTGAACATCGCTCTGCCACATGAGCAAAGGCCAAATCCCTACATCACACCCACCCTCAGTTTCAAGTTTCACTACTTTGCGCTGCGCAAAATGCACTTCATGATGCGCGCCAAAGCACTGGTGGCGTTTCCGGGTGGCTTTGGCACGCTGGACGAGTTATTCGAAGTCATCACGCTGGTGCAGACCCGGAAATCCAAGCCTGTTCCGATCGTGCTTTATACTGGAAACGCCTGATCAATATCGACACCATGGTGGAAGAAGGCGTCATATCTGTCGACGACCTCAAACTTTTCCAGTATGTGGATGAGCCAGAGGCCGCGTGGACCGTGATCAAGGACTTTTACGGTTTGTGAGCAGGTGGACGCAAACGCCAGGCAATGCGTGCACAAGCTGCCACGATGCTGCCTGCAGTCCAGAAAACGAGCGATATGCCCATCACGGCGCCGGCGGTTCCAAACAGCACTGGCATCAGGACACTGGACACACTGGTGGCCATCAAGCGAATACCCAAGGCCTCACCCTGTCGCCCCTCGGGTGTGATCTGGTGCAATGTGCTCATGATCATGGGCTGCACCGAACCCAGGGAGAGTCCCAGTAAAAGTGAGCACACGCCCATCGTCAACGCATCGGGCATCAACGGATAAATCGCAAACACCGCACCGGTGGACAACATGGCCATTGTCATGACCATCCATTCATGCATGTGAGCGGCCAGCAAAGGGATTGCAACACGAACTGCCGTTGTCGCCAATGCAAAAGTCCCCAGAATCGCACCAATCGCCGAGGCACTGAAACCCCGTTCGTGCCCCAACAAAGGCACCACCAGGGTGTGCACGTCCCAACAGGAAGAAAGCAGCCAGTTCACCAATATCAACCGGCGCATCATCGGATCGCTCAACAAGTCCCAGCTACCACGCTGGTTATCACCTTGCTGGCCTTCCACTGCTGGCAATTCTGCAGTGTGGCGCACCCAAAGCCAGGTCATCAGGGGCATACATGCCAGCACTAAAAATGCCATTCTGAAACCAAACAGATCGATAACAAGACCAGCAACCAACGGTCCTATGAAGTTGGAGAATGCAGGTCCAATCGAAAGCCAGCTGAACATGCGCTTGAGTTCAGCGCTGTTTTGCGCCGACCGCCCCACATGGCGCTGCAAGCTGATGACTGCCATACCTGCCGCACCACCGATCATCAGGGCACTCAGGCACAGCACCGGGAAGACCGGAAAGACAACTGCCAGGCCCGCACCCGAACTGGCGGACAGTACACAAAGACCTACCGGACGCCTTAGTCCATGGCGATCGACATATCGCCCCGCCGGCAAAGCCAGGAAAACCTGCGTCAACGCAAACAAGGACAACAAGAACCCAACGGCCAGTGCACTGTGTCCCTCGCGCAAAGCCAGTAGCGGGGTCGCCATGCGCATGCCAGTCATGCACGAATGCAAACTGATTTGGCCAGCAATCAAACGTGACAGCGTTACCGAACTCATGGGCGCAATGGCGACCGTCACGGTAAGCCCTCTGTATTGGCACTGTCGAAGTCGGCATCCTGCACGATCATCGCCGCGCTTTGTGTGTCGGACAGTGCTTCGACATTTTTAAGCGCGCGTCCCATGGCGCGGCTGCGGGTTTGAGCTCCGTCGATGGTCTTGAGTACGGTTTCGGTTTGTGACTTGACTTTGGCCAGCACGTCACCGAATTTGCCGAATTCGGTCTTGACGGCGCCCAACACCTGCCAGACTTCGCTGGATCGTTTTTCGAGCGCCAGTGTCCTGAAACCCATCTGCAGCGAGGTCAGCATGGCCAGCAAAGTGGTAGGGCCCGCCAGCGTGACCCGGCAGTCACGCTGCAATGATTCCATCAGTCCAGGCCGACGCAGTACCTCTGCATACAGTCCCTCAGTGGGCAGGAACAGAATGGCAAAGTCGGTGGTGAAAGGCGGCTCCAGGTATTTTTCAGCAATTGACTTGGCTTCCAGACGGATGCGCTGCTCCAGCCCGCGGGCAGCCAGTTCTGCACCCAGTGCATCGGCACGGCCCTGGGCATCGAGCAGGCGCTCGTAGTCTTCATTGGGAAACTTGGCATCAATCGGCAGCCACAAGGGTTGACCCGAATCGGATCGGCCTGGCAGCCGAACCGCGAAATCCACCACATTTTTGCTGCCTGGTCGCGTCGCCACCTGCGCAGCGTATTGGTCCGGCACAAACACCTGTTCCAGCAGCGATTCCAGTTGCGCCTCGCCAAAAATACCTCGCGTTTTGACATTGGTGAGCAGGTGCTTGAGGTCACCGACACCCTGCGCGAGTGTCTGCATTTCACCCAAGCCCTTGTGCACCTGGTCTAGGCGATCTGCCACCTGTTTGAAGCTTTCACCCAAGCGAGCCTGTAGCGTGCTTTGCAATTTTTCGTCCACGGTGGCTCGCATTTCGTCGAGCTTGACAGCATTGCTGGTCTGCAATTGCGCAAGTTGCTTCTCCAGCGTGTCACGAATTTCGTTCATGCGCCGAGCGTTGGACTCACTCAAGCCCGAGAGCTGATTGGTCAGCGTGTCGTGCAAGGTTTTTTGCAACAAGGCAAGTTGCTGGCCAAAGGCATCAATTTGTGTGTTTTGCGTGCGTGTGGCCTCGGCACCCTGCTGCACCAGGGTTTGCTGGAAAGTGGACAGGGTCAGCGCGAGTTCCTGGCGACTATCACGCGCTGCCTCAAGGATGTCGCGGCGCAGTTCGCGCTCCAGTCGATCTGTGCTTTCCTTGACCTGTTGCATCATTTGTTCTACATCTGGCGCCCCGGCTTCGGCGCTCCGCATCCACATCCGAACCAACAACCACGCATTCACCGCGCCCAAGGCCAACAAGGTCCATTCGAGAAAATCGTTCACGTTTTTAATGCTCCTGGTCCCGTCGGGATGCCACTTCGAAATGCTGCGCCATTAGCCAAATATATGTCGTACAACGATGTAAAAGAAGGCACCCGCAAAGTAACCAATCAGTGCCAAACCACTGATGCGTTTCATGTACCAGATGAAGTCAATTTTCTCCAGACCCATGGCAGCCACACCCGCTGCCGACCCAATGATCAGGATTGAGCCACCGGTACCCGCGCAATAAGCCATGAACTCCCACAAAAAGCTGTCTGTCGGATATTTGTCAAGGCTGTACATCCCCATGGAGGCTGCAACCAGCGGTACGTTGTCCACGACGGCACTGACCAGGCCAATGATCATGACGATCCAATCCAGACGCCCCACCGACTGATCCAGCCACTGCGCCAGCGATGACAGAATGTGCGTGTGCTCCAGGGTAGCCACCGCCAGCAAAATACCGATGAAGAACACGATGGAGCCCATATCGATCCGGGTCAAGGCATGCACCAAGGTCAGTGGCGCACGCTCGTCGTCATCTTTTTTGCGGTGGATCAAATCACCGACAAGCCACAACAGCCCCAAGCCAAACAATATACCCATGAAAGGCGGCAGGTGCGTAAATGTCTTGAATACGGGCACCGCCACCAGAATCCCCAGACCCAAGGTGAACATCAGGTTTTGCTCGAACACTGTGGTTTCGCAAAGCTTCTTTGAAACGACATTTTCGACACCCACAACAGGCTTGGCCCCCATCAGGTAACTGGTCACCGCAAGCGGTACAAGCAAGTTGAGCATCGAAGGGATGAAAAGCCCTTTCATGATGGCCAGCGATGTGATTTGTCCACCAATCCACAACATGGTGGTGGTCACGTCGCCAATCGGAGTCCAGGCACCACCCGCGTTGGCGGCAATCACGATGATGCCGGCAAAAAACAAGCGGTCGTCGCGCTCGCCGAGCAGTTTTTTCATCAACGACACCATCACGATGGTGGTGGTCAGGTTATCCAGAATGGAACTCAGGAAAAAAGTGACAAAACCCACCATCCACATCAGTGTTGATAATTTTTTTGTGCGAATGCGGGAGGTAATCACTTCAAAACCATTGTGGGCGTCCACCACTTCCACAATCGTCATGGCACCCATCAGGAAAAATACGATTTGTGCCGTCCCCATGAGCGATGCGCCCAGTTGTTCACCCAAAGCCTGCTGATCATTCGTGGACATGGCATAGATGGTCCACAACAGGCCTGCACCAATCAATGCAGAGGCCGATTTATTGATTTTGATGGGGTGTTCAAGTGCAATGGCGGCATAGGCCAGCACAAACACAAGGACCAAAGTTGTCAGCATGGCTTGTCACCTCGAATGGGATGGTTGTAAGCAGGCGTCATTATGACGATTGGTGAGTCGGGTTGAACGTACCCATGAACGCAGTTGGATAAAGGCGCACGAACTGGATCAGTCTGAATCACACGCCAATAAAAAAGCCACCCGGAGGTGGCTTTTCAAGAACAATTGCGAAGCAATTATTTCTTGACTTCTGCAGAAGCAGCAGCTGCAGGAGCAGCAGAAGCTGCAGGAGCAGCAGCAGAAGCTGCATCAGAAGCGGGAGCGGCAGCAGGTGCAGCCACGGGAGCCGGTGCAGGTGCTTCAGCTTTTTTACCGCAAGCAACCAGGGCAGCAGCAGCCATCACAGCGATCAGAACGAGAGATTTATTCATTTGTATTACCTGATAAAAAAACAATTTCCGGAAATTGCATTGTGGTCACCCACAAAACCAAGCCGACTAACCTCAGTGTTGTGACGGCCTGAGGAAATATTATAGTTTCAAACTACTGGTTTTTACGCTTGACTGAAAAGTCGGCATATGTTTCAAGGAACTGCCAGCTTGGCAGGTGCTCGCGACCATAGCCATTCATGTTCGCTCAGAAAGCCATCCTGCGGCCCGCCACGAAGCCGCCAGTGCATGTGCTTGCTCGCTGAGCTTGGCCGCATCCCGGGCAGACAAATTGCGGGTATTTGCCAAAACCCGCATCAGCGTGGCATCCCGCCCCGAAGCGCTGAAACTCTCGCCATTGATGAAAATATGATGTGCATCAAACATCATGCGTGTGCGCCGATCGAGACGAATTCCTTTTTGTTTGATAGCTTGCAGGTCCTCAGTCGACTCGACATGCGCTTCAAACCAGACATTTGGTTTGGGTTCGGTCATGTATTCACCCAGTCCGCGTGCCAACGCCCGACTGTCCTGCAGTGCAGCTTGCAAAGCATCCTGTGCAAATTCAAGCATGGTGGCAGGAATTTCAGCCGGTTGTGCAACGGCGGGCTGTTCGGGATCCCGGTACAAACGCAGACCGACCGCGTCCTCAGCCTCCTCGGCCAGGCGCTCCAGCAATTCGCGCGCCAACTCGGCCCGATTGGGAATTCGAAAACCGATGGAATACGTCATGCATTCACCTTCGGCAATACCGTCATGCGCGTAACGCGGGGGCAGATACAACATGTCCCCCGGTTCCAGCAGGTACTCCACCTCAGGCTCGAAATTGGCCAGAATTTTTAGAGGCACATCGGGCTGCAGACTGAAATCCTTTTGACGGCCAATACGCCAACGCCGTTGACCCTGTGCCTGTAGCAAAAAAACGTCATAAC
>JBEGLK010000041.1:0-7810 GCA_041183605.1 Pseudomonadota bacterium | reverse complement strand
CCATCGGTGGCAAAACTGATCATCAGATCATCAAGCCTGGCATCCGGCACAAAACGAAACTGGTTCATCAAATCATGCACCCGGTCATGGTGCAGGTCGACGCCTTGGACAAGAATCGTCCAGCCGGGCTTCTTCAGGGGCGGGATGGCACGGCGCTGAAACGGGCCATGCCTGAAACGCCATCCAGGTTTGCTGCCGGGTTCCTGAATCACCATGCGGGTCTGGGCATCTTCGCTGGCGGCCAGCTCGAAAAGTTGCGAGCGGTCAAGCAGCGGCTTAAAACCGGGTATCGCCTGCCTGATTAGCAGCGGTTTCTTTTGCCAGTAGCGTTTCATGAACACTTGGGGGCTGATGCCGCCTAACAATGGCAGCGCTTGGGTGACATCCATGGGTTCTCCGATCAGGTTTTTGTCTGCGACAATTCTCGTATGGAAATCACACAACAATGCGTCGTCGCTTTAACTTGGACACTCAAGGACTCTTTGGGTGAGGAACTGGACGTGCTCGACGAGCCTGTCGAATTTTTGGTTGGGGGGGATGACTTGTTTGAAGTCATTGAAACCGCATTGCAAGGCCACACGGCCGGCGCCACCCTGAACCTGAACATTGAACCCGAGCAGGGTTTTGGCGATTTCAACGATCAACTGATCTTTCTGGAACGGCGCGAACTCTTTCCGGCCGAATTGGAGGAGGGTTTGACGTTTGAGGGCTCCGCCCTGCCCGCGGGCTGCACGCCGGACATGCCGAAGGACGTGCTCTACACCGTGACCGACATTTATCCAGAACATGTGGTGCTGGATGGCAATCATCCGCTGGCCGGCATTGCCCTGCATTTGACGCTGCAGGTGCGCGGGGTGCGTGAAGCCACGGAAGCCGAGATTGGCTGCGGCAGCGCGGGCACCGGATTTTTCAAGATCACCCCGATGCAGAACCTGGCGCCGGGCAGCGATTTGCTGCAGTGATTGAAAGCTCAGGTCTTGCCAGTTGATCCGTAACCGCCTTCGCCACGCTCGCTGGAGGGGAACTCGGTCACCACATTGAACTTTGCCTGAACGACCGGCACGATCACCAGTTGCGCAATACGTTCCATGGGTTCTATGGTGAAGGCCACATCGCTGCGGTTCCAGGCGCTTACCATCAGTTGGCCTTGGTAATCGCTGTCAATCAAACCGACCAGATTGCCCAGCACAATGCCGTGTTTGTGACCCAGACCGGAGCGCGGCAGGATCATGGCGGCAAAACCCGGGTTATGCAAATAAATCGCGATACCGGTAGGCACCAGTTGCCAGGCATTGGGCGCCAGCGTCAGAGGCTCCTCCAGACAGGCGCGCAGATCCAGACCCGCACTGCCGGGCGTGGCATAGGCAGGAAGCTGATCCGCCATGCGCGGGTCGATCACTTTCAGGTCAATAGTCATCATGATGTGGTTCCAGTGCCCAGACGATGGGCGATTTCAGCAACAAGTTTGCGCGCCAGCGCGAGCTTGTTGTCACGCGGCAATTCATGGCTGCCATTTTCATCAACCAACAGCAGGGCATTGTCATCCAGACCAAAAGTGTCAGGACCAATATTGCCCACCAACAGCGGCACCGCCTTGCGTGCCCGTTTGGCCTGCGCGTTGGCCAGCAAGTCGTGACTTTCAGCCGCAAAACCGACGCAATACAGCGCTCGGCTCCTGCCCCGCTCGGACTGGGCCAGCGTCGCCAGAATGTCGGGATTTTCGACAAAGTGCAGTTCGGGGGGCTGGCCGCTGCCATCCTTCTTGAGTTTTGACTGTGATGCGCTGGCGGGCCGCCAATCTGCCACGGCCGATGTTGCAACAAAAATCGATGCTTGCGCTGCCTTTGCGGTCACGGCTTCCAGCATGTCCAGGGCGGATCGCACATTGACTCGGTCAACACCACGCGGTGTTGGCAAACTCACCGGTCCGGCCACCAGGGTCACATGCGCACCCGCTTCACGCGCGGCACGTGCAATGGCAAAACCCATTTTCCCGCTCGACAGATTAGTGATGCCACGCACCGGATCAATGGCTTCAAATGTCGGGCCGGCAGTCACCAGCACATGCTGCCCGTTCAAAACCTTGGGTTGAAAAAAAGCAATCAATTCTTCCAGCAGCTCAAGCGGTTCAAGCATGCGGCCGTCGCCAGTTTCACCACAAGCCTGGTCGCCATGGCCCACGCCCAGCACCACGGCGCCGTCAAGCTGAACTTGCGCCACATTGCGTCGGGTAGCCGGGTGTTGCAACATTTCACGGTTCATGGCAGGTGCAATCAACAAGGGCACCTTGTCTGCCGGGCGTGCCAGGCACAAAAGACTGAGCAAATCATCCGCTTGCCCATGGGCGAGCTTGGCGATCAGGTCTGCGCTGGCGGGCGCTATCAGGCAGACATCAGCTTCCCGGCTCAGGTTGATATGAGCCATGTTATTGGCTGCCCGCACGTCCCACTGCGAGCCATAGACCGGTCGCTGACTCAAGGCCTGCATGGTGACCGGCGTCATGAATTGTTCTGCGGCTTGTGTCATGACAACCTGCACAGATGCTCCGGCCTTGATCAACAAACGGCATAACTCGGCCGATTTGTAGCAGGCAATGCCACCTGACAGACCCAAAACAACGTGTTTTCCAGCTAAATCTTTCATGCGTCGCAATGTAACAGACCAAGAGATAAATGCGCCCCCTATAATCGCTCTTTACCAGCTTCCAGAGTTCACAACTCACTCTGACATGACCAAATTTGTCTTCGTCACCGGCGGTGTAGTGTCTTCCCTTGGCAAAGGGATTGCATCCGCTTCATTAGCTGCGATCCTCGAATCGCGCGGCCTCAAAGTCACCTTGATCAAACTTGATCCCTACCTGAATGTGGATCCAGGCACCATGTCGCCGTTCCAGCATGGCGAAGTGTTTGTGACTGATGATGGCGCTGAAACTGATCTTGATCTTGGGCACTACGAGCGCTTTATAGAAACGCGCATGAAGAAAGCCAACAATTTCACCACCGGTCAAATCTACAAAAGTGTGCTCGAGAAAGAGCGCCGGGGTGACTACCTGGGAAAAACCGTACAGGTCATCCCTCACGTGACCAACGAAATCCAGGATTTCATCAAGCGCGGTGCCGGTTTTGGCACGCCCGAAGCGGTTGACGTGGCCATCGTCGAAATTGGTGGCACCGTGGGCGACATCGAATCGCTGCCCTTTCTGGAGGCCGTACGCCAACTCAGCCTGCAATTGGGGCCCAACAACAGCGCGTTTGTGCATTTGAGTTATGTGCCCTGGATTGCTGCTGCGGGTGAACTCAAAACCAAACCGACGCAACACACTGCCAAGCAATTGCGTGAAATCGGTATTCAGGCTGACGCCCTGTTATGTCGTGCCGACCGTCCGATTCCTGAGGAAGAGCGGCAAAAAATCTCGCTGTTCTCCAACGTCCCGCTGTGGGGTGTGATTTCCATGTGGGACGTGGACACCATCTACAAGGTGCCGCGCATGTTGCATGAGCAGGGTCTGGATGGCCTGATCTGTGACAAGCTGCGGCTGAATACACCACCGGCCAGCCTCAAACGTTGGGATGATCTGGTGTTTGAAACAGCCCACCCGAAGGGTGACGTCAACATCGTCATGGTCGGTAAATATGTGGAATTGAGCGACAGCTACAAGTCGCTCAACGAGGCGCTGCGTCATGCTGGCATGAAAAATCATGTGCGCATCAAGATCGATTACCTCGACTCGGAAACCATTACCCCCGACAACGTGACGCAACTGGCCAAATTCGATGCGATTCTGGTGCCTGGCGGCTTTGGCGTTCGCGGCGTGGAGGGAAAAATATGCGCCGCCCGTTATGCCCGCGAAAACAAGGTGCCCTATTTAGGCATCTGTTTGGGCATGCAGGTCGCCACCATTGAATTCGCGCGCCATGTGGCTGGCCTGAAGGAAGCCAACAGCACGGAGTTCAACCCCACCACATCGCAGCCCGTGATTGCCTTGATCACCGAATGGAAAGACGAAGACGGCAGCATCAAGACACGCAGCGAAGACTCTGACCTGGGTGGCACCATGCGCCTGGGAGCGCAAAGTTCTGACGTCGCCAAAGGCACACTGGCCCACAAAATATATGGCGATGTGGTCACCGAACGCCATCGCCATCGCTACGAAGCCAATGTCAATTACCTCGACACCCTGCGCCAGGCAGGTCTGGTGATTTCGGCCCTGACGCAACGCGAGCATCTCACGGAAATTGTGGAACTGCCGCAAAACGTGCATCCCTGGTATGTGGGCGTCCAGTTTCACCCCGAATTCAAATCCACACCGTGGGACGGTCACCCCCTCTTCAACGCCTTCATCCGGGCTGCGCTTGAGCATCAAAGTAACGCCAGCAGTCTGAAAGCGGTCGCCTGATGAAACTGTGCGGTTTTGACATCGGTTTGCAGCAGCCGTTTTTTCTGATCGCCGGCCCCTGTGTGATCGAGTCAGAGCAATTGCAAATGGATACTGCCGGCTTCTTGAAGGAGATCACGACCAGCCTGGGCATTCCATTTATTTTCAAAAGCAGCTTTGACAAGGCCAACCGCTCCAGTGGCAGTACCTTTCGGGGTCCAGGCATCGACAAGGGCCTAGAGATTCTGGCCAAGGTCAAACGCGAATTGAAGCTTCCGGTGCTCACGGATATTCACTCGGAAGAACAGATCACCCAAGTAGCAGCGGTGGTCGATGTGCTGCAAACCCCAGCGTTCTTGTGCCGTCAAACGGACTTCATCAGGGCAGTAGCGCAATCGGGCAAACCCGTCAATATCAAGAAGGGGCAGTTTTTGGCGCCAGGTGACATGAAAAACGTGATCGACAAGGCCCGTGCTGCAGCCAGAGAAAAAGGCTTGCCCGAAGACAACTTCATGGCCTGTGAACGCGGCGTCAGTTTTGGTTATAACAACCTGGTGAGTGACATGCGCTCACTGGCCATCATGCGTGACACGGTGTTGCCCCAGTCATTGAAGTCGCCTGCAACCAGCAAAGGCGCGTCGTGCGGCACATCGCGGTCGATGTAGCGTTGGAGTTGTTCGATTTGTCGCACACGGCTGGCCGGCAGCAACCCCAGGTGAAGAACGATGACATGCACCAAGCGCTCTTGCAGCGTGAGCGTCACGTGCAGCAAGCCGCGTTGCTCAAACCGATGGTCTGACATGTTTTCATGGCGATGCGTGATCACTGGCCAACGGCTGAGCAACGCATTGCCGTGTTCACCATGACGGGTGATGGCATTGGTGCGATACACCGGGGTGTAGCCTTCGGGTGCTAAAAACTCCGCTTGCCCCAATTCAGGCCAACGCTCGAAACGTCTGGCGTGCAAACGGTTGAAAGCGCGCACCTCCTGCAAACACACCACGTCCGCATCAAACTGCTCGACGGCATGACCCAGGTTGTGAATTTCCAAACGCCGCGCAGGCCCAACGCCCTGCACGCCTTTGTGAATGTTGTAGGTTGCGACTTTGAATGTTTTCATCTTGAGCGTCAGAGTGTGCATCAGTCACATGGCCCTCTGCTTTGATCTGATGCAAATGACGGATGAGAAAAATCAATACTTTCCGCCTCAACTGCCCCGTGTGTGTGTGGTGGTCGTTTGCACCGCACCTCTATGATGCGCGCCATGGCCCAAGCACTCCCCCCTTTGAACGACTTACCCACTTGGCGCGCAGAAAGTGGCGCGCCTGCCCCACGTCGTGTGGTGCTGGCCGATGACACGCTCACCGCCGATGCCGCCTACCGCTTGGCTTGCGAAGGCACAGGGCTGTTGTGGCAAGGTGACTTTCACAACGCACGCCAACTGCTGCAAGCCTTGGCACGACGCGTGGACCGCAAGCCCACCAAAAAACCCAAGACGCCCGCGCCTGAGGTGACGCCCGCGCAAGCATTTCATTTGCACCGTCAAGCGCAAGGCCAGCGTGCGCGCACCTTGGCGATGGTGCTGGTGCCTATGAATGGCGACTACACCATTCCCTTGCGCCGCGCCCCAGATTTGCGTGAAGCCTGCATCAACGCTTGGGGGCCGGCCAACGGTGACGCCTGCATGGTGTCGCTGCGCGAGCTGCTGGGTTTGGTGGGCGCCCATGAATGGCACAAAAAAGGGGTTGAAATTCCCGCCTTGGGCGAAGCGCCGCACAACCGCATCCATCCGCACTACGGCGTGTTCTCACCCGTGCGCGGCGAGTATGTGGACTTGGTCAACACCACAGCAATTCCCGATAAGTCTTTGGCCTTTGACATTGGCGTGGGCACCGGCGTGCTGTCTGCCGTGTTGGCCAAACGTGGCGTGCAACACATTGTGGCCACCGATCAAGACCCGCGTGCACTGGCCTGCGCACACGACAACTTGCAACGCCTGCAGCGACTCAACCGAGTGAGCTTGGTTCAGTGCGATTTGTTTCCAGAAGGACGTGCACCGTTGGTGGTGTGCAACCCCCCGTGGGTCCCTGCGCGCCCCAGCGCTCCGATTGAGCATGCGGTCTACGACGAAGGCAGCCGCATGCTGCGTGGCTTTTTGTCAGGCCTGCGTGAACACCTCAGCCCGCAGGGCGAAGGCTGGTTGATCTTGTCGGATTTGGCTGAGCACTTGGGCCTGCGAAGCCGCGACGAACTGCTGGGCTGGATCGCCGAAGGCGGCTTGCAAGTTCTGGGTCGGCATGACATACGCCCTCGTCACAGCAAAGCGACAGACGCACGCGATGCCTTGCACGCAGCGCGCGCAGCAGAAGTTACTTCGCTTTGGCGCCTAGGTAGCGTCGCTTGATCCACGGCCAAAAGCCATGCGCTTGCGGCGCCGCTTGGGTGGCATGGGCGTGTGCCTCAGGCACCACTTGCAAGTCACGCAGCACGAACTGACACACCGCATCGTTGAAGGGCGCCGGGTGTTTGGCACCCACCACTTCAAACACCGCCGTGCGTGGATGCAGACGTTGCATCTCCAAGACCTGCTCTGACAAACAAACTCCAGATTCGCTGCCGTAGATCAAACGCATGGGGCCGTGGAAATGTTTGAGCAAGTGCGCAAACTTCATGCCCTTCCAGTCTTTGCGATAAGGCAAATCAAAGTGCGACGGCGACTGCACGGCCAACACCACCCCCAAGTGCACATGGAGTTGCGCCACCAACTCTTGCGGCTCAGGCATGCGACCGGCTTGCTTCAAATAATCTGACAAGCCGTAAATCGACATCCAGCTCAAGGTCAACCCAATGTCGTTGAAGAACAAGCCTTCGATGTGATGAGCCGGATCTGACGCCAGGTACATGGCCAAAATGCCGCCCATGCTGGTGCCCAGCACTTCAATGCGAGGCACAGGCTGGCCTGGACGCATCACCTCTTGCCGCAAGAACGCCACGATGTCTTGCAGGTACACCGACATGGTGTAGCCAGCATCGCCGGGCAATGGATCCGAGTCACCGCGACCACAGTGGTCCAAGGCGATGACGCGGATACCAGGGCGATGACGCGGATACCAGGCACGCGCTGCGCGAAGGTCAACACAGGATCAAAGGTGGCGCGGGTTTCTAACAAGCCCGGCAAGCACAAAAGGACGTGAGGACTGTTGACATCGCCTACAGCGCTGTAGGCCAAGTGACGTTTGGCTGAGCTCAGCTGACAAAGAAGGGATGGAAATTGCGATACGGTCATAACTCGCCCCATCCTAGTCGATGGCACGTGTTGGTCTTGTGACATCAAAAAGTCAGAATCCGATTTCTCTCACCAACACGGCCAGTACCTGTCGCAGATAACGCCCGGCAGGACTGGACCATGCAGCGTGGATGGTGACTCTTCCACGC
>JBEGLK010000040.1:0-10135 GCA_041183605.1 Pseudomonadota bacterium | reverse complement strand
GTTCCGCCAACGACTTGCCGCTACGCACACTGGTCTGCAACACCTGCAAGGCAGAAATCAGGCCGTCGCCAGTGGTGTGCTGATCCAGGGCCAGCAGGTGACCCGAACCCTCGCCACCGATCAGCCATTTGTTCTTTTCGAGTTCTTCGAGCACGTAACGGTCACCTACCTTGGCGCGCACCAACGGCACGCCGCGCGCTTTTAATGCCAATTCCACCGCCATATTGGTCATGAGGGTGCCGACTACGCCGGGCACCGCCTCACCTCGGCGCAGGCGGTCATCCACCATCAGGTACAGCACCTCGTCGCCGTTGAACAAGCGGCCGTTGGCATCCACCATCTGCAGGCGGTCGGCGTCACCATCGAGCGCGATGCCGACATGGGCACGGTGCAACTTGACGGCTTCGATCAGCGCCTCGGGATGGGTGGCGCCGCAATCCTTGTTGATGTTCAGGCCATCCGGCGAACAACCGATGGGGATCACCTCGGCGCCCAGTTCATGGAACACCTTGGGCGCGATCTGGTAAGCGGCGCCGTTGGCCGCATCCACCACAATGCGCATACCCTTAAGTGTCAGGTTATTGGAAAAGGTGCTTTTGCAGAACTCGATGTAACGGCCGGCGGCATCGTCCAGACGCCGTGACTTGCCGAGGTTGGGGGAATCCACCCACACCGGGTCCTGGCGCAGCGTGGCTTCCACATCACGCTCCCAGGCGTCGGGCAATTTGGTGCCTTGTGCACTGAAAAATTTGATGCCATTGTCTTCAAAAGGGTTGTGACTGGCACTGATGACCACACCCAGCGAAGCGCGTTGCGCGCGCGTCAGGTAAGCCACTCCGGGTGTGGGCAGCGGCCCGAGCAGCACCACGTCGACACCAGCCGAGTTGAAGCCGCTCTCGAGCGCGCTTTCCAGCATGTAGCCGGAGATACGTGTGTCCTTGCCGATCAGCACCGTGGGTTTGGCCTCATGGCGTTTGAGCACGCGCCCGACCGCGTGGGCCAACTTGAGCGCGAAATCTGCCGTGATGGGCGCCTGCCCGACCGTACCGCGAATGCCGTCGGTACCAAAATATTGCCTTGTCATTGTTATGCCTTCACCTGATTCAAGATTCAAACAGCGGCTATCTTATCGCCTCGAGCACACGCAGTACCTGCACGGTTTCCTTCACGTCGTGTACCCGCAGCACCGTGGCGCCACGCTCGGCGGCCAACAGCGCTGCCGCCAGACTGGGTGCCAGGCGCTCCGATGCCGGCAGGCTGGTATCGGCCTGGGCCTGGTGCGGCACCATGCCGGCCAGCGACGACTTGCGCGACCAGCCCGCCAACAATGGGTAACCTGCTTGCAGCAACTCGGACTGGCGCGCCAGCAGGGCAAAGTTTTGCGCCACGGTCTTGCCAAACCCGATGCCCGGGTCCAGCATGATCCTGGACTTGTCCACGCCACGTGCCGACAAGCCATGGGCCGCCTCCTCAAGAAAGCTGCGCACCTGCGGCACCACGTCGCCCGCCATCGGCGCCACCTGCATGGTCTGGGGTTCGCGGTGCATGTGCATCAGACAGACGCCACAGCTCGGGTGCGCCGCCACCACGTCAAGCGCCTTGAGGCTGGGGGCATCCGCCCCGCCGTCATGCCAGCGCAGCGCCCAGATGTCGTTGATGATGTCGGCCCCGAGCTCGAGTGCGGCCTGCATGACCCGGGGCTTGTAGGTGTCTACCGACACCGGCACACCCAGGCGAACAGCTTCGCGCAGTACCGGGAGCACACGGTTCAATTCGTCTTCCAAGCTGACCGGCGGCGCACCGGGACGCGTGGATTCGCCGCCAATGTCGAGGATGTCGGCCCCATCGCCAATGAGCTGCTCGCAATGCCTGATCGCCTCGATCGTGGAGCCATGCTGGCCACCGTCAGAGAACGAATCGGGCGTGACGTTGACAATGCCCATGACCCGGGGACGACTCAGGTCGACGGCATAACGGCTGGTTTGCCAATACATCTTCATTGCCCCTTGTCTGGCTGATCAATAAAAAACGGGGCCGCAGCCCCGTTGTTGGATGCCACCACTCAGGCGGCGTGTGGCGCAGCATCAGGATTGACGGCCGGGGTGCCACCACTCCCGATGTCCGAGTTCGACGCTGGCACGCGAGGTGACCAGTCCTTGGGTGGCCGCGGCGGCTTGCCGGCCATGATGTCGTCGAGTTGTTCACTGTCGATGGTTTCCCATTCCAGCAAGGCCTTGGCCATGGCGTGCATGTGCTCGCTGTGCTCCTCGATCAAACGGCGCGCCAGGGCGTACTGCTCGTCGATGATGCGGCGCACCTCGGCGTCGACTTTCTGCATGGTTTCTTCGCTCATGTTGGTGGTTTTGGTGACCGAGCGCCCCAAAAACACCTCGCCCTCGTTTTCGGCGTAGACCATCGGGCCAAGCGCTTCTGTCATGCCGTAACGCATGACCATGTCGCGCGCGATGTGAGTGGCGCGCTCGAAATCGTTGCTGGCGCCGGTGGTCATCTGGTTCATGAACACTTCTTCGGCAATGCGGCCGCCAAACAGCATGCTGATCTGGTTCAGCATGTATTCCTTGTCATAACTGTAGCGGTCCTGTGCCGGCAGGCTCATAGTGACCCCCAGCGCACGGCCACGCGGGATGATGGTGACCTTGTGCACCGGGTCACACTTGGGCAGCAACTTGCCGATCAGGGCATGGCCGGACTCGTGGTAAGCCGTGTTGCGGCGCTCGCTCTCGGGCATGACCATGCTCTTGCGCTCCGGGCCCATCAGAATCTTGTCCTTGGCCTTCTCGAAGTCCTGCATTTCGACGGTGCGAGCGTTGCGACGGGCTGCCATGAGGGCTGCCTCGTTGCACAGGTTGGCCAAGTCGGCGCCAGACATGCCGGGTGTGCCGCGCGCAATCACGGCGGCATTGACGTCCGGGCTCAATGGCACCTTGCGCATGTGCACATTCAAAATTTGCTCACGACCACGGATGTCGGGCAGCGTGACATAAACCTGGCGGTCAAAACGACCCGGACGCAGCAAGGCTGCATCCAGGATGTCAGGGCGGTTGGTGGCAGCCACCACAATCACACCGACATTGGTCTCGAAGCCGTCCATCTCGACCAGCATCTGGTTCAGGGTTTGCTCGCGCTCGTCGTTACCACCGCCCAGGCCAGCACCACGCTGGCGGCCGACAGCGTCAATTTCATCAATAAAGATGATGCAAGGGGCGTTTTTCTTGGCGTTGTCGAACATATCGCGCACCCGCGAGGCGCCCACACCAACAAACATTTCAACAAAGTCGGAACCCGAGATGCTGAAAAACGGCACCTTGGCTTCACCGGCAATACTCTTGGCCAGCAAGGTCTTGCCGGTACCGGGAGGGCCGACCAGCAACAGGCCGCGCGGAATGCGGCCACCGAGTTTCTGGAATTTGGCGGGGTCTTTCAGGAAATCCACCACTTCCTTCACTTCTTCCTTGGCCTCGTCGCAACCCGCCACGTCGGCGAAGGTCACGGTATTGGTGTTTTCATCGAGCAGACGTGCCTTGCTCTTGCCGAAACTGAATGCCCCGCCCTTGCCGCCGCCCTGCATCTGGCGCATGAAATACACCCAGACGCCGATCAGCAGCAGCATCGGGCCCCAGCTCACCAGCAAAGTCATCAACAAAGAGCTTTCTTCGCGCTGGCGCACGTCGAACTTGACGTCGTTGGCAATCAGGTCACCCACCAGACCCCGGTCGAGGTAGGTGGCTGTGGTGCGGACCTTGCGGTCGTCGGTGGTGACAGCAATGATTTCAGTGCCGCTCTGGCCCTCCTGGATGATGGCGCTTTTGATCCGGTTGCTGCGAACTTCCACCAGAAAGTCGGAGTAACCCAGGTAGCCGGCCCCGGCTTCCGAGCGGGTGTCAAATTGCTTGAAGACGGTGAACAACACCATCGCAATGACCATCCAGACCGCAATTTTTGAAAACCATGGATTGTTCAAGCCAGACTCCAGTAGAAATGCATTCGTTCAAATACCAATGAGGGGCCCAATTCTAGGCGTTTCAGCCAGGCCCCGGAGAAGCGCCGGGCGCATCAGCCACAGCGACTGCAAGGAATTCAAATCTATTTAAGTTGCATGCCGATCAAAAAGGTCTCGGCCGACTTGTCGCGCGAGGCTTTGGGCTTGATGCGTTTGACCGTGACAAAGGTGTCCCGGAAACGCTGGTACAGGGCGTCGTAACTGCCGCCGTGGAACACCTTGGCCACCAGCGCACCTTCCGGCTTGAGATGGTCTTGCGCAAATTCGAGCGCCAGTTCGATCAAATGTTCGACGCGGGCCGCGTCCGCCGAACTGATGCCCGACAGGTTGGGCGCCATGTCGGACACCACCACATCGGCCAACTGACCCTGCATGTGCTCCGTGAGTTGGGCCAGAACGGCGTCGTCGCGAATGTCGCCCTGGATGAACAACACACCTTCGATCGGCTCCATTGGCAACAGATCGAGGGCGATGATGCGACCGTTGAGCTCGCCTGCGGCCGCCCCGCCCCCGGTCGCCGACTTGGGTGACAACTTGCGCCGCACGTACTGGCTCCACGCACCCGGTGCCGAACCCAGGTCCACCACGAGCTGACCGGGCTTGATCAGGTGCAGGGTTTCGTCAATTTCCTTGAGCTTGTAGGCCGCGCGCGCGCGGTAGCCTTCCTTCTGGGCGAGTTTGACATAGGTGTCATTGACGTGGTCGTTGAGCCATGCCCGATTGACCTTGCTGCTTTTAACTGCTGATTTCATAGTTCTCACCGATAATACTGCCATGTCCCAAATTCAACTGACCCCCGCCCAACGCAAAGTTCATCGCGCCGATGCCCATCACCTCGACCCCGTGGTCATGGTGGGTGGCGACGGCCTGACGGAAGCCGTCAAGAAAGAGGCCGACGCCGCGCTGAAGGCCCACGGCCTGATCAAGGTACGCGTTTTTTCTGACGACCGTGCCGCGCGCGAAGCCATGTTTCAAACCCTGGCCGAGGAACTCAATGCCGCGCCCATCCAGCATATCGGCAAGTTGCTGGTGCTGTGGCGGCCGATTCCAGAGCGTGAAAAAACCGCTGACGAAGACCGCAAGCCCGGCCCGCGTGACGTCAAGGTGCTCAAGTTCAGCACCCGTGGCGGCCAACGCCCCGAAGTTAAGACCCTGCGTGTGCTGGGAAACCAGCGCCTCACCTCAGGCGGACAGGTCAAACGCTCCAAGCCCAAGCAGGTCAGCATCAAGAAACGCAGCCAAACCTGAAGCCTTGCGGGACAGACCAAATAGACGAAGTGATTTGCTCTGTCTTCAACACTTCAGACCTGTAAGACAGACTTCAGTCTGCCAAGTCGACTGAAGTCGAACCTACCACATGCCGGGTCACCTTCCAGAACGTCACCCCGGCACACAGCCACTGCAGCACAAATATCACGCTGCCCGCACTGTGCCAGAAGCGCAAGTTTTCCCGACTGACAATTCTGGGGGCAATTGCAAACTCTGACAACAATGCCAGCAGCACGCCAAGCAATAGAAAAACCAGGGCAGACTGGGCCCGCTCAGAATCTGCCTCGGCTTGACCCGGTCGCTGCAACAGCAACAGCAATAAACCGCACACAACACTGAGCCAGGTCTGTGCACTGAACAATTTCGCCGCCATGCTGCCTGCCATGGCGGGGCTGGGCAAATACACAAATAACAAAGGCACCACCAGCGCGCCCAGGGTGGTCAGGCTACCCCACCACAAGGCGGCAAGCCAGGGGGCAAAGACCTGGGGGCGTGTGACCATTTAGCGATAACTGACCGACATGACCTCGTAGCGGCGCAAGCCACCCGGCGCCTGCACCTCGGCGGTGTCACCTTCGACCTTGCCAATCAAGGCGCGTGCAATCGGGCTGTTGATGTTGATCAGGCCCAGCTTGAGGTCGGCCTCGTCTTCACCGACGATCTGATAGCTGACTTTTTGTCCGGAATCTTCATCCTCAAGTTCGACCGTGGCACCAAACACCACCCGGCCATCGGCATGCAACTCGGTCGGATCGATGATTTGAGCCGCTGAAAGTTTGCCTTCAATTTCCTTGATGCGGCCTTCGACAAAGCCCTGTTTGTCCTTGGCCGCTTCGTATTCGGCGTTTTCGCTCAGGTCGCCCTGGGCGCGTGCTTCGGCAATCGCATTGATAACAGCTGGGCGCTCAAACGCTTTAAGTTGATGCAACTCGGCCTTGAGTTTGTCAGCACCACGTTTGGTAAGAGGAAGGGTCGCCACGTGTATCTCCGTGAATAAATAAGGTATACAAAATGAAACCGCCGAACGTTGCCGTTCGGCGGTGTGAGTTGAATTATGCCGTGAATATGAAGCAGTCAAGCCAAGGTTTACCCTGCACTTAACTGCGCATGCATCTCCTGAACCGAAATCACATCAAGCGCGTCCATGTAGCGCATGCCTTCCACAGCCGCTTCAGCACCGGCAATGGTGGTGAATGTGGTGACCCGCGCCAACAGTGCCGAGGTGCGGATCTGACGCGAGTCGGCAATCGCGTTGCGCCGCTCTTCCACGGTGTTGATGACCAGCACAATTTCGTTGTTTTTGAGCATGTCGACAATGTGCGGGCGCCCTTCGGTGACCTTGTTGACAACACCGCAGGGCACACCGGCGGCATTGATGGCTGCCGCCGTGCCCTTGGTGGCGACAACGGCGAAGTTCATCGCTACCAGCGACTTGGCTACCTCAATCGCGCGCTGCTTGTCATTGTTCTTGACCGACAGGAAGACTTTGCCCGAGGGCTCGCCGTTGGCTGTGAAAGGACGCGGCAACTTGCTGCCTGCCCCCATTTGCGACTTGACGAAGGCTTCGCCAAAAGTTTTGCCAACACCCATGACCTCACCAGTGGATTTCATCTCCGGGCCCAGAATGGTGTCGACGCCGGGGAATTTGACGAACGGGAAGACAGCTTCCTTGACGCTGAAATACGGCGGATCGATCTCTCGACTGATGCCTTGTGAAGCCAACGTTTGTCCCACCATGCAGCGTGCCGCCACCTTGGCCAGTTGCACCCCGGTCGCTTTGGAGACAAAAGGCACGGTCCGGGATGCACGCGGGTTGACTTCGAGCACGAAAATCACGTCCTGTCCGTTCTGGCGCTGAATGGCGAACTGCACATTCATCAAGCCCACCACGTTCAGGGCATGGGCCATGGCGGCAGTCTGGCGCTTGATCTCGGTCACCGTCGCAGGGCTCAGGCTGTAGGGTGGCAGCGAGCAGGCGGAGTCGCCGCTGTGCACACCAGCCTGTTCGATGTGTTCCATGACACCACCAATATAGGTCTTGCCCGTGGCATCACGCACACAGTCAACATCACACTCGATGGCATCGTTCAGGAAGCGGTCCAGCAACACCGGTGAGTCGTGCGAGACCTTGACCGCCTCACGCATGTAGCGCTCCAGGTCACGCTGCTCGTGCACGATTTCCATGGCACGGCCTCCGAGCACGTAGCTCGGGCGCACCACCAGCGGGTAACCCAGCTCAGCCGCTTTTTCCAGCGCCTCAGGCTCGGTGCGGGCAGTGGCATTGGGCGGCTGGCGCAATTTGAGTTCATGCAGCAGTTTCTGGAAACGCTCGCGATCTTCGGCGGCGTCGATCATGTCGGGGCTGGTACCAATGATCGGCACGCCATTGGCTTCCAGGTCGAGCGCCAGCTTCAAGGGGGTCTGGCCGCCGTATTGCACGATCACGCCATAAGGTTTTTCCTTGTCGACGATTTCCAGCACGTCCTCGAGCGTCAGCGGCTCGAAATAGAGGCGGTCCGAGGTGTCGTAGTCGGTGGAGACGGTCTCGGGGTTGCAGTTGACCATGATGGTCTCGAAACCATCATCACGCATGGCCAATGCGGCGTGCACACAGCAGTAGTCAAACTCGATGCCCTGGCCGATGCGGTTCGGCCCGCCACCGAGCACCATGATCTTCTTGTTGTTGGTGGGCGCGGCTTCGCACTCCGAACCCTCGGCCTCATAAGTGGAATACAGGTAAGCGGTGTTGGTGGCAAATTCGGCCGCGCAGGTGTCGACCCGCTTGTACACCGGACGCACGCCCAGGGCGTGGCGACGTGCACGCACCGCGGTGTCGGTGGTCTTGAATTGCCTGGCCAGACGGCGGTCGGAAAAGCCTTTTTGTTTTAAGGTCCGCAAGGTGACTGCATCGATGGCATCGAGCGCCGTGCCCACGGCGGGTTGCGGCAGCTGTTCGATTTCAAGTTCGATCTTGACGATCTGCTCGATCTGGACCAGGAACCAGCGGTCGATCTTGGTGATCTCGAACACCTCGTCCACACTCCAGCCGGCGGCAAAGGCGTCACCCACGTACCAGATGCGGTCGGGACCTGGTTCGCCGAGTTCACGCTCCAGGATTTCGCGGTCCTGGGTTTTCTCGTTCATGCCGTCCACACCCACTTCAAGGCCGCGCAGCGCTTTCTGGAAAGACTCCTGGAAGGTGCGGCCCATGGCCATGACCTCGCCCACCGACTTCATCTGGGTGGTCAGGCGGCTGTCGGCCGTGGGGAATTTTTCGAAGGCGAAACGCGGGATCTTGGTGACCACGTAGTCGATGCTGGGCTCGAAGCTGGCCGGCGTGGCGCCGCCGGTGATTTCGTTCTTGAGTTCATCGAGCGTGTAACCCACGGCGAGCTTGGCGGCCACCTTGGCAATCGGGAAACCCGTGGCCTTGGAAGCCAGCGCGCTGGAGCGGCTGACACGCGGGTTCATCTCGATCACCACCATGCGCCCGTCCTTGGGGTTGATGGAGAACTGCACATTGGAGCCGCCGGTGTCAACACCAATCTCGCGCAGCACAGCCAAGGAAGCATTGCGCAGAATCTGGTATTCCTTGTCGGTGAGGGTCTGTGCCGGGGCCACCGTGATCGAGTCGCCAGTGTGCACACCCATCGGGTCCAGATTTTCGATCGAACAAACGATGATGCAGTTGTCGGCAGTGTCGCGCACCACTTCCATCTCGTATTCTTTCCAGCCCAGGAGCGACTCTTCGATCAGCAGCTCGTTGGTCGGCGAAGCCTCCAGGCCGCGCTTGCAGATGACCTCGAACTCTTCCGGGTTGTAGGCAATTCCGCCGCCGGTGCCGCCGAGCGTGAAACTGGGTCGGATCACGGTCGGGAAACCGACGGTGCGCTGCACGGCCCAGGCTTCATCCATGCTGTGGGCGATGCCGGAACGGGCCGAACCCAGACCAATTTTGGTCATGGCATCCTTGAACTTGAGGCGGTCCTCGGCCTTGTCGATCGCTTCCGGCTTGGCGCCGATCAGCTCCACCGCTTTGCCCGTGGCAGCGCCGGTGTATTTGGCCAGCACGCCGTTGTGCCAGAGGTCCAGCGCGCAATTGAGCGCGGTCTGGCCGCCCATGGTCGGCAGAATCGCATCCGGGCGCTCCTTGGCAATGATCTTTTCGACCGTCTGCCATGTGATGGGCTCGATGTAGGTGACGTCCGCCGTGGCCGGGTCGGTCATGATGGTGGCGGGGTTGCTGTTGATCAGGATGACCTTGTAGCCCTCTTCACGCAGCGCCTTGCAGGCTTGCACGCCGGAGTAATCAAATTCACAGGCCTGTCCAATGATGATGGGGCCAGCGCCAATGATGAGAATGCTTTTGATATCGGTACGTTTTGGCATGTTGAAGGACTGCTCTCTTGTTTTCTCGCGCAGCCACACCGGGCTGCAATTACAAATTTAAATAACCAATCAGTTCAGACTGGCACCGGCCAGCTTGGCACCAAACCAGACAAACACTGCGCCCGCCGCGCTGGTCAGCCCGGCCGACAGCTTTTTACGCCGCGCAAAACCTTGCGCCAATTTGGCACCGGTGACAATCAACACCGACAAATAGAGGGCGCTGAAAGTCATGAGGATGGCGCTCAGAATCAAAAATGGGACTTCCGGACGGACATAAGTGGTATCGATGAACTGCACAAAAAACGACAGCAAGAACAAAATGGCTTTCGGATTGAGCAGGCTGATCACCAGCGCACGGCGAAACGGCCGCTGCAAATGGGCCGCGTCGGCGCCTGTGGGCGCAATGCCTGAAGCCTCGGCCACCACCGCGGGCTGCGCACTCAGGCCAGTGATGGC
>JBEGLK010000039.1:0-11130 GCA_041183605.1 Pseudomonadota bacterium | reverse complement strand
AAAAAAGTATTCATCAAAACCTACGGCTGCCAGATGAACGAGTACGACTCGGACAAGATGAGCGATGTGCTCGGCGCAGCGCAGGGCTACACACCAACCGACAAGGTCGAAGAAGCCGACCTGATCCTGTTCAACACCTGTTCGGTGCGTGAAAAGGCGCAGGAAAAAGTGTTCTCCGACCTGGGGCGTGTCAAACACCTGAAAAAGCGGGGGGCACTGATTGGCGTCGGTGGCTGCGTGGCGAGCCAGGAGGGTGAATCCATCATTGCGCGCGCGCCTTATGTCGACGTGGTTTTTGGCCCGCAGACGCTGCACCGCCTGCCCCACATGCTCGACGAGCGTGCACGCCTGAACCGCTCGCAGGTCGACATCAGCTTTCCCGAGATCGAGAAGTTCGACCACCTGCCGCCGGCGCGCATCGAAGGCGCGAGCGCCTTTGTTTCCATCATGGAAGGCTGCTCCAAATACTGCAGCTATTGCGTGGTGCCCTACACCCGCGGCGAGGAAGTGAGCCGACCGTTCGAGGACGTGTTGGTCGAAATTGCCGGCTTGGCTGACCAGGGAGTCAAGGAGATCACCCTGCTGGGCCAAAACGTCAATGCCTGGCACGCGCCAATGGGAGACACCGCAGAAGTGGCCGACTTTGCCACCTTGCTCGAATACGTGTCGGACATTCCCGGCATCGAACGCATCCGCTACGTCACCAGCCACCCCAACGAGTTCACGCCGTCGCTGATTGCCGCCTACGACAAACTGCCCAAGCTGGTCAGTCACCTGCACCTGCCGGTGCAACATGGCAGCGACCGCATTTTGATGGCCATGAGCACGGTGCGCAAATTACGCGCCATCCGCCCCGACATGGCCATGAGCAGCGACTTCATTGTGGGTTTTCCCGGTGAAACCGAAGACGACTTTGGCAAGATGATGAAACTCATCGACGACATCGGTTTCGACAACAGTTTCAGCTTCATTTTCAGCCCGCGCCCCGGCACACCGGCGGCCAATCTGAGCGACGACACGCCGCACGAGGTCAAACTGCGCCGCCTGCAGCACCTGCAAGGCGTGATCAATGACAGCATCAAACGCATCAGTGAAAGCCGCATGGGCACGGTGCAGCGCATCCTGGTGGAGGGCGCCTCCAAACGCGACGCCACCGAGTTGATGGGCCGCACCGAATGCAACCGGGTGGTGAACTTTGTCGGTCAGCCACGCCTGGTTGGCCAGATGGTCGATGTCACCATCACCGACACGCGCACCTTCACGCTGCGCGGCGAAGTGGTGACCAAAGCGCTGGCCTGAAACGAATTATTTCTTGCGTGAGGCAATGGAGGCTTCAGCGGCCTTGACCAATTCGACGCCCACTGTGTTCTTCCACTTGTCATAAACCGGGCGGGTGACCTTGATAAAGGCCTCTCGCTCTTCGGGGCTCAGGTGGGTGATGGTCGCCCCCACGGCAGCAATTTCCTTCAACAGTGGCTTGTCGGCTTCGACCAGGCCTTTGCGCGCCAGCGCAATTTCCTGGCTTCCAGCGTCAACAGCCGCCTGACGCACGAGCGCCTGGTCCGCCGGGGTCCAGGAAGCCCAAATTTCCTTATTGACGACAAAAATCAGCGGATCGGCCACATAGCCCCATGTGGTGATAAATTTCTGGCCTACCGTCTGCATCTTGAGCACCTGGAACAGGTACAAGGGATTTTCCTGACCATCAACAGCACCGCTGGAGAGCGCGGGCTGGGCGTCGGCCCAGCTCATTTGGGTCGGGTTAGCGCCCATGGCGCTGAACATGTCCGAAAAAATGGGGGAACCGACGACGCGTATCTTCATGCCCTTCAGGTCAGCGGGCGACTTGATCGGGCGCTTGGAGTTGGTGACTTCGCGGTAGCCGTTCTCACCCCACGCCAAGGGCACCACTCCGGCTTTGTCAAGGGTCTGAAAAATCTTTTTACCCACAGGCCCCTGGGTCAGCGCGTCGAGTGCCGCGTAGTCTGGCATCAGGAATGGCATGGAAAACAGGTTCAGTTCCTTGACTTGGGGTGACCAGTTGATGGTGGAACCCACTGCCATGTCGATCACACCCTGACGCAGGGCGCTGAATTCTCGCGTCTGGTCACCCTGAATCAAGGATACACCCGGGTAAAGCTTGATGTTGATGCGGCCCTGGGTGCGTTCCTTCACCAGGTCGGCCCAAATCTTGCCGGCCTGGCCCCACGGCGTCTGGGTCCCGAGCACCAGCGACAGCTTGTACTCGGCTTTGTAGGCCTCCGCCGCCACTGGCAATGACAAGGTGCTCAAGGCGGCCGCTGCTGCGACCAGACTCAAAAGGGTTCTACGTAATTTCATGATTTGAAATCTCCTCAGTTAAAAAATAACACCGGGTCAATAACCCAGATAGCGCGGCAACCACAGCGCCAGTTCAGGCCAGATAATCACGGTCACCATCACCAGAAACATCGAGAAAAGCATCCAGCCCACCCAGCGCACGGTTTCCTCCATGCGCACACCGGCAATGCGGCAAGACACCATCAGGTTTACAGCCAGCGGTGGCGTGAACTGACCCAAGGCCACCTTGAGCGTCAAAATCACACCAAACCAGACCGGATCCCACTTGTAAAACTGCACGATCGGCCAAAGCAAAGGCACGAAGATCAGGAAAATTGAAACACCATCCAGGAACATACCCACCGTGATCAGCAGCAGGATCAACAGGGACAACACGCCGTACTCACCCAATCCCGAGTTCACAATGGCGTTGGTGACCGGATCGATGACGCCCAGCGTCGACAGTGAGTACGCAAAGATACCTGCCAAAGACACCACCAGCAGGATGACGGCCGACAACTCACCTGACTCACGCAAGATGACAAACAGGTCGCGCAGCTTGATGGTGTGGTGAATCGCCATGCCCACAAACAGGCCATAAAACACCGCAACCACCGCCGCTTCGGTCGGTGTGAACCAGCCCGCGCGCATACCGCCCAGAATCAGGATCGGCGCTGCCAGGCCCCAGGAAGCCTCCTTGAGGCTTTGCCAGAAGGCAGGGCGCGGCAGGCTGGCTTCCAGCGCGCCCATCTTGTGTTTGCGCGCCATCCACACGGTGGGCACGATCAACGCCAAACCCGCCAGCACGCCTGGAATCATGCCGGCCGCAAACAAAGCGGGTACCGAGGCCCCCGGCACCAGCACGGAATACACGATGAAAGCAACCGAAGGTGGAATCAGAATGTCGGTGGCGGCAGCGGCGCCGACCACACTGGCAGAAAACGCGGCCGGGTAGCCGGCCCGCGACATGGCACTGATCATGACGGCACCGACTGCGGCCGCATTGGCCGGCCCCGAACCCGAAATACCGCCCAGAAACATCGCCACCACGATGGCCACCAGTGGCAACATGCCCGGACCGCGCCCGACCATCGCAATGGCAAAGTTGACCAGGCGCAAGGCAACGCCCGAGCGGTCAAAGATGGAGCCCACCAGCACAAACATCGGGATCGCGAGCAGCGGGTATTTGCCCAGGCCAGCATAAAAATTCTGCGGCACGGCCAACAAACCAAACCATTGCGCATCCGCATTGGCCAGGGCAATACAGGCCGCCCCGGCCAAGCCCAGTGCCGCGCCAATCGGCACGCCCAACAGCATCATGGCCAGGAAGGCGACAAACAGCAGGGTCGGAATCATGCGCGGCGCCCCCGGCGAATGAACAAGCCCAATGCCCGCCCGGCGATAGCCACCGACATGACCGGTAGCCAGATGGTGTACCACCACTGCGGCACGCCAATGCCGGGTGAGGTCTCGCCGTAACGGATATCGTCGTACACCACGCGGGAGCTGAGCACGGCAATCATGGCGAACAGCACAAACACCATGATGGCGCCAAAACGCGCAAGCGCACGTTGGCGTGCCGGCGAACCGCTGTCGGCAAAAAATTCAATGCGGATCTGGCGGTTGCGCGCCACCGAAGCCGAACCCGCTACCAGCGACAACACAATCATCAGGAACACCGAAAACTCTTCGGTCCAGGCAAAGGACTGGTCGGTGAAGTAGCGCACCAGCACATTGGCAAAGGTGATGAGCGCCAGCAAGCCCATGGCAATGACCGTGAGCCAGTCTTCGATCTTGAGCGGGACGACGGTGACCTCATCTTGCGCAGCAGGGTCTGGCACTTCGATGGGCAAATGGGTGGGTTCGTGGGGTAAATGCATGACAAATGGGAAAGGGACGCCGTTGCCACTAAGATGAAGACTGTTCATTGTAAAAGGCGCAAGCGGCGCGCCAGATCAACCCAAGACCATGAATCCTTCGCTAACGCCCGCGCCGGTTGTCGCGCTGAAATACCTGCAAGGCTACCCCGCCGCTACACTGGCCCAAGTGGCAAGCATGCTGGAATCGGGCAAGGTGGCCGACTGGCTGCTGCAAAAATACCCGCAGGCCCACGCGGTGCGTACCGACCGTGCCCTGTTCGACTATGTGCAAGTGCTCAAAACCGATTACCTGCGCGGCGCGGAGCCAGTCAACAAGGTGCTGTTTGACAGCAAGCTGCATGTGGTGAAAAACGCCTTGGGCACACACACCAGCGTGTCTCGCGTGCAGGGCAACAAGCTCAAGGCGAAACGCGAAATCCGCATAGCGACCTTGTTCAAAACCGTGCCCGATGAATTCCTGCGCATGATCACCGTGCACGAGCTGGCGCACCTGAAGGAAAAAGCCCATGACAAGGCTTTTTACCAGCTCTGCAAACACATGGAGCCGAGCTACCACCAGCTCGAATTCGAGGTGCGGGTGTATCTGACGCACCTTGAGACCGCCGGCGCACGCTTGTGGGATCAGGATGGAGAAGCTCGGGGATTGCGCAATGGCTTGAGCAAGTCCGACAGCCCGTTGTGATCGATCTCGTGCATCAGCGCAAGCAGGCGGCCAAGCTCGCCCTTGGGCACACCCTCACGCACAAACCAGCGCAAATAGTCACCCGGCAAATCGGCAATCAGGCGGCCCTTGTATTTGCCAAAGGGCATTTCGCGCGTCACCAGCAAGAGCAGGTCCTCGGGGTTCATTTCAGCCACCGGCGCGTTTGACGCTGTGGCCTTGAGCCTTGAGCAGTTCCATGACACGCTCGACATGGTCACCCTGCACCTCGATCACGCCGTCTTTCACCGTGCCACCCGAGCCACACGCGGTTTTGAGCTGCTTGCCCAAGGCAATCAGGGCGGAGTCATCCAGTTCCAGTCCCTTGACCAGCGTCACGCCCTTGCCGGCACGCCCCTTGGTCTGACGCGAGACGCGCACAATGCCATCACCGACAGGACGCGCGGCAGCCGAGCGGCAAGTGCACTGCGCCAACGGCTGACGGCAACCGGGGCACATGCGGCCGCTGTCGGTGCTGTAGACCAGTCCACTGGCGAGAAGTTTGTCTTTCATATTCATCAGTTACCCCACAAGACCGCCGGATCAGCCAAAATAGCCACCCACAGCATTCAAAGGAAATTGCACATGTCACGTCCCAGCGTTTGGGCACCCAAAATCGTCGCCTTGATCAAGGGCGGCAACAGCCCGGCAGCCATTGCCCAGATCAAGGTGGCTCCCACCGTGAAAGACCTGCAGGATCTGCGCAAGCTGCTCATGGCTGCCAATCTGCTCAAGGCCCATCCGAATGTGGACGCAACGACCAACGACATGATTGCCGAATTGTCAGCACCCCGGCTGCACCGCTCGCCCTGAACGCTTACGGCAGGAAATCAAGCGCCTGCATGTAAGCGGGCTGCACCATCAACTCGTCCCACGGTGTGGCGCGGCTGCCAGGCAACAGGGCCAGACGGCGTTCCTCGCTGGCATCCAGCGGCTGCCACCAGCCCTTGAGCTGCGCTTCGGTCAAACCATTGATCAGGGCGTCGACTTCTGCACCATCACCCATCGACTGATTGCACAAAAGCACCAGGTCACAGCCAGCGTTCAGGGCCGCCACCGCCGCCTCGGTGGTGCTGACGGGCTGGCCGTCGATGACACGGGCGCCGGCCATTGACAGATCGTCACTGAACACCGCGCCGGTAAACCCGAGTTGTCCACGCAGGATGTCAGCCAGCCACTTCTCCGAAAAACCCGCCGGCCGGCTATCCACCTTGGGATAAATCACATGCGCCGGCATGACGCTGGCCAAGGCCGAGCCGAGCCACTCGTAGGGCCGTGCATCGTCGGCCAGGATGGCTTTGAGGCTGCGTTTGTCGACCGGAATATCGGTGTGTGAATCAGCCCTGACAAACCCATGGCCCGGAAAATGTTTGCCACAATTGGCCATGCCACTTTGCAACAAGCCATGCATCAGGCTTTTGGCCAGCAGGCTCACCACGCGCGGATCACGGGCAAAAGCCCGGTCACCAATGACACTGCTCTCACCATAGTCGAGGTCGAGTACAGGCGTGAAGCTCAAGTCGACGCCGCAGGCGCGCAGCTCGGCGCCCAGCACATAACCACAGGCTGTGGCAGCACGGGTGGCACGCATGGCACCGCTGCCCTCGCCCGCCTTGCCGTCCTGCAACCATAACTCGCCCAAGGCACGCATGGGCGGCAAATGGGTGAAGCCGTCGGTCTTGAAACGCTGCACCCGGCCACCTTCGTGGTCGACACAAATCAGCAGGTCCGGGCGTACTTTCTTGATGCTGTGGCACAGGGCAGTGAGTTGCTCACGGCTCTGCCAGTTGCGGGCAAACAGGATCATGCCGCCCACCAACGGATGCTTGAGGCGCTGTTTGTCCTGTTTGCTGAGGGTCAAACCAGCAATGTCGATGATCAAGGGGGCATGAATTGTCATGATTTTCCTGGTGAAAAAAGATTACCGGGCAGGGTCGTTTTTGACTTCCACCACGCAAAAACTCGCGGCGTAGTCGGTCTCGTCGGTCACACTGATGTGGGCACTCAGGCCCTTGGCCTCGAACCAGGTTTTGAGGCCCCCGTGCAACACGATAACGGGCTGGCCGCTGGGCAACTTGCCCACCTCACACAGACGCCAGGTCATGGGCATGCGCATGCCCAGCCCGATGGCTTTGCTGAAGGCTTCCTTGGCGCTGAAACGGGTGGCCAGGTAACGCACACCACGCTCGGGCCAGCGCTGGCTGCGCGCGCGCCAGGTGGCCAGCTCGGCCTCACTCAAAACTTTTTGAGCGAAACGATCACCATGGCGGTCCAGGCTGGTGCGGATGCGGCGCACGTCGCAGATGTCGGTGCCAATGCCGAAGATCATGCGGCATCCCGAATGCAGCGCAGATAGTCCTTGATGGTGGCGCTGTAACCCAGCTCCAGCGCATCGGCGATCAGCGCATGGCCAATGGACACCTCACTCACCCCCGGTACACTGGCGAGAAACTCGGTGAGGTTGTCACGGTTCAGGTCATGACCCGCATTCACCGCCAGACCCGCATCCAGCGCGGCCTGGGCGGCCTGGGCAAAACGTGCCAGTTGGGTGGCCTGTTCGGGCGTACCCCAGGCGGCTGCGTAAGGCTCGGTGTAAAGCTCAATGCGGTCAGCGCCGACGGCTTTGGCGGCTGTCATGGCCTGGGCATCGGCATCCATGAACAGGCTCACCCGCAGGCCCCAGGCATGGGCCTGGTCGATCAGCGGTTTCAGAACCGGCGCATCGGCCGGAAAAGTCCAGCCATGGTCACTGGTGAATTGACCCTCGGTGTCGGGCACAAAGGTGACCTGGTGCACCGGCAACCGCTGCTCCACCAGTCGACCCACCACGTCCATCAGGTTGTGCAGCGGGTTGCCTTCAATGTTGAATTCCCGGTCCGGCCAGGCCTTGAGCAGTGTCGCCAACTCGGGCACATCACTCGCACGAATATGCCGCTCGTCCGGGCGCGGGTGCACCGTGATGCCGTGAGCACCCGCTTGCAGGCACAAGTTGGCCGCGCGCGTCACGCTCGGAATCCCAAGGTGCCGGGTATTACGTACCAGCGCCACCTTGTTGAGGTTGACGGACAGGGAGGTTGTTTTCATAAGCTTTGCAAATCGATCATCATTTGCCGAGTGCGAAGACTGGGCACCCCGCAATGGTAATTCAGCAGGTTGCGCAATTGGGGTTTGAGCGCCCCGGCGACCTCGGCACAAACGCGCAACACGGTGGTCAACGGCACACGTTCGCCCAGCGCCTGTTGCAACGCCGTCCACTGGGCACCGCTCAGGCTGCTGCGGTCGGTTTCGTTGGCCTGGCGCAGCCCGCCTTCAGGCACCAGAATGTAATGTTCGTCAGGATGCAGCGCCAGCAGCGTCATGGTCTGGGCATCGAGCAGGGGCAGCAAGCCAATTTCGCGCAACAGCAACAACTCAAAGGCACGCAAGGCCGCTTCCAGCACCTCACCATGCTCGCTGGCGATGATCTGCACGACGGTCGCGTACACATCAAACAGCAGCGGATGCGGGTCTTCACGCGCCAGCAGCAACATGAGCAGCTCATTGAGGTAGTAACCCGACATCAGCGCGTCACCAGTGGGCATGACATGACCGCCTTGCCATTCCGCGGACTTGAGAGTCTTGATTTCTGCCTCGCCGCCAAAAGCCAGGTGCAGCGGTTGCAACGGCAACAAAATCGGCCGAAAACTGGAACTGGGACGTTTCACGCCCTTGGCGACCAGCGCCATGCGGCCGTGGTGGCGCGTGAAAACCTCCAGGATCAGGCTGGTCTCGCTCCAGTCATAGCGGTGCAGCACGAAGGCGGGTTCATCAGAAATACGTTTGCTGGCCATCTCAAGTTTCGAGCTCACCACATGGGTCCGCAGAGGGAACATGGTTGAACCACATGTGAACTTTGGACACGTACCCAGCGCCGACGCGGACAGCGAAGGGCTCCGTGCCAAACTTTATGAAACCGGTCGCTTCGTAGAGTTTCAAGGCCGATCTGTTGCCTGCTGTCACAGTGAGCTGTGTAATCGTTATTGCAGGTCTAGTCCTGGCATAACGAAGTGCTTCACCGACCAACTGGCGCCCGATACCTTGTGCCCTGAATTTCTCAGTCACATACACGCCGAAAAGTCTGCTTTTGTGGCTGGTTTTCAGCCGGGTATCGAACGAGAGGCCAGCGACCCCTGCGAGCTCACCTTGAATAAATGCGCCAAAAATAACTTCATTGGCGCTTGTGCCCGGCGCCAGTCTTTCTTCCCACCAGGAAATTGGCAGAATGCTTCGCTCGTCAACACTCGACGTGAACGCGTCCGGGTGAAGCGCATAAGCTTCAAGCATCAGTGCGCGGTAAACCTCGGCGTGTGCAGGAGTGAGTCGGGTGACGGGCATGTTGATGAAGCAAGGCTTTCCACACCTGAGAATGGGGAGGCTGTTGATCCTGTGACTTGAGGTTTACTCGTAACCAAACGAGCGCACACGCGCTTCGTCATCGGCCCAGCCGGAGCGCACCTTGACCCACATTTCCAGGAAGACCTTGCAGTCGAAGAGTTTTTCCAGTTCGACACGGGTTTCCATGCCGATGCGCTTGATGCGTTCACCCTTGTCGCCAATCACCATCGCCTTGTGGCCGTCGCGCTCGACCACGATGGTGGCAGCGATGCGCAACAGGCGTTTCTGGCCTTTTTTCTGGGGTGGCTCTTCTTCAAACTTGTCGATGATGACGGTCGAGGTGTAGGGCAGTTCATCGCCGGTCAGGCGAAACAGCTTTTCGCGCACCATCTCGGCTGCCATGAAACGCTCGCTGCGGTCGGTGAGTTCGTCGGCGGCATACCACCAGGCCTGCTCGGGCAGGTATTTTTCACAAATGCCCAGCAGGCGCTCCACATCCTTGGCACTCTTGGCCGACATCGGCACAAACTCGGTGAAGGCGTGACGCTCCTGCATGGTCTGCAACCAGGGCGCAATGTCGCCACGGCGGTGCACGTTGTCGAGCTTGTTGGCGATCAGTAGTGTGGGGATATTTTTGGCCAGCAGCGCCAGCACGCGGGCATCCGCCGGTGTGAAGCTGCCCGCCTCCACCACAAACAAAATCAGATCGACATCCGCGACCGCGCCAACCACGGTCTTGTTGAGCGATTTGTTCAACGCGTTGCCGTGCAGGGTCTGAAATCCGGGGGTGTCGACAAACACGAACTGTGTCGCGCCTTGCGTGTGCATGCCGGTGATACGGTGGCGCGTAGTTTGCGCCTTGCGCGAGGTGATGCTGATTTTTTGCCCCACCAGCGCGTTGAGCAGCGTGGACTTGCCCACATTGGGTTTGCCGACGATCGCAATCAGGCCACACCGCTGGCCCGCCACCGGCGCCTCAGCGGCCCCTGCCGGGCGCATGTCGCGGCGCATGCCCGCCAACAGCTCTTCCAGGTTGTCCTGCACCTCGGGTACCGGTGCGTCGGCATGGGAAGTTGTTTTTTTAGGGGTAGTCATGGGTTCACCGTTGCTTTCAAATATTGCAGCATCGCCGTCGCAGCCGCCTGCTCTGCAGCCCGGCGCGAGCCGCCAAGACCGCGCTCGGCGCGGTTGAGTTCAGGAATTTCGCATTCCACATCAAAGCTCTGCTTGTGTGCTGCGCCGATCGTCGCCACCACCCGGTAACTGGGCAGTTTCATGCGTCGGCCTTGCAGCCACTCCTGCAGTTCGGTTTTTGGGTCCTTGCCAATGGCCTCCATCTCGGGATTGATTTGCACCGCCTGGTAGAGCCGCTGCACCAGCGCTTGTGCTTCAGAAAAACCGGCATCCAGGTAAACCGCACCAATCACCGCCTCCAGCGCATCCGCCAGAATGGAGGGCCGTTTTTGGCCACCCGAGCGCATCTCGCCCTCGCCCAGCAACATCACGTCCGGCAAACCCAGCGCCAGCGCCAGCTGGTGCAGGGTGTCCTGTTTAACCAGATTGGCCCGCACCCTGGACAAATCACCTTCGGGTCGATTCTGCAGGCGCCGGTACAACATGTCGGCCACCACCACACCCAGCACAGAATCCCCCAGAAACTCCAGCCGCTCGTTGTGGTCCGAAGAAAAACTGCGGTGCGTGATCGCACGTTTCAAGAGGCCAATATCGGCAAATTGATGCTGCAAACGCAGTTGCAGCGCGGTCAGACCCGCATTCAAACCATCACCTGTTGCTTCAATTCGATTTTCCGCTGTACTTGAGGGTCAGGAAAGCCGGGCCAGTGATGTGAATTTCACG
>JBEGLK010000038.1:0-10353 GCA_041183605.1 Pseudomonadota bacterium | reverse complement strand
TTCACCAGCGTGTCATGCCCGGCCACAGCCGCCGTCAAGGCAGTTTCGTCATGCACGTCGAGCTGCTGCACGGTCAAGCCCGGCAGATGCATGATGCCTTTGGCATGGATGGCACGCCGCGTGGGCACCGTCACCTGCCAGCCCTCACGCACCAGTTTTTCACACACGTGGGCGCCGACAAAGCCGGTACCACCAAGAACAATGATTTTTTTCATGGCGTAATGATGCGCCTAAAACAGCCGAAATTGTTGTCTTCGACCTAAATAACGACCGGTTCAATCTCCAGCCTGATGCCAAAACGTTCATAAACGCTGGTCTGAATCGCGCGGGCCAGGGTCATGACCTCGCCGCCCGTGGCGCCCGAGCCGTCCGTTTGACTGCCACGGTTGATCAACACCAGCGCCTGTTTTTCATAAACACCCGCCTGCCCCACCGACTTGCCGCGCCAGCCGCAGGCGTCGATCAGCCAGCCCGCGGCCAGCTTGACCGAACCATCGGCCAGCACGTAATGCACCACCTTGGGGTCGCGTGCAATGATGTCCGCGCATTGTTCAGGCGTGACAGTCGGGTTTTTGAAGAAACTGCCAGCGTTGCCGATCACATCCGGATCAGGCAGTTTGGCACGCCGAATGGCACATACCCAGTCATACAACTGCTGCGCGGTTGGCTGGCTGCAAGCGTCTTCGACCATTTTTTTATCGATATCGGCATAACCCAATACAGGCTTCCAGAGTTTTGGCAAGGCGAATCGCACGCGCAAAATCAGCGCACGGTCCTTCAGTCCAACCGCCTGATGACCGCCCTGTGCGTCCGCGGCACTGGCATGTTTGAACACCGAGTCACGGTAGCCAAACGCGCATTGCGCCGCATTCAGGGTAAACAGTTGTCCGGTCTGCAGGTCGATGGCATCCAGTGAATCAAAACGGTCCTGCAATTCAACCCCGTAAGCACCGATGTTTTGCACCGGTGCGGCGCCCACGGTACCCGGAATCAAGGCCATGTTTTCCAACCCGGGGAAGCCTGCTGCCAGCGTCCAGGTCACGAAGTCATGCCAGTTTTCACCAGCACCGGCCTCCACGATGAACGCTTTTTCGGTTTCCCGCACCAGTCGCCGCCCCATGATGCCGACCTTGAGCACCAGTGCCTTGACATCCCCAGTCAACACAATATTGCTGCCGCCACCCAGCACAAACTTCGGGCTTGCGGCCAGTTTGGGGTCTGCCAGCAGCGCCAACACATCGGCTTCCTCCGTGACATGCACCAGGGAATGCGCACGGGCCACGATGTGGAAGGTGTTAAAAGGCTGAAGAGATACGTTTTTCTGGACTAACATGTCGGGATTGTCGAACATTTAACGAGAACCCTATGCCTTCTTTTGATACCGTTTGCGAAGCCAACATGGTCGATGTGAAACACGCCATCGAAAACACAACCAAGGAAATCACCACCCGCTTTGATTTCAAGGGTACGCCGGCAGCCATTGAGCTCAAGGACAAGGAAATCACACTCATTGGTGATGCTGATTTTCAGCTCAGCCAGATCGAGGACATCCTGCGCAACAAACTGACCAAACGCAATGTGGATGTGCGTTTTCTGGACAAGGGTGATGTCCAGAAAATGGGCGGCGACAAGGTGAAGCAGGTCATCAAGGTGCGTGACGGCATCGAGACCGAACTGGGCAAAAAAATCCAGCGCATCATCAAGGACAGCAAAATCAAGGTGCAGGCAGCGATCCAGGACGGCAAGCTGCGGGTGAGTGGTACCAAGCGCGACGATCTGCAGGCCGCCATGGCCCTGATGCGCAAGGAAATCACCGACATTCCGCTGAGCTTTGACAACTTTCGTGATTAATCGCCACATTCATCCGGCTTGGACAAGCGCCACTTCATGAGTTTCATCCCGAAGTCCGAGGACGAATACGAAGACCTGATGGGTCTTTGGTCCGACCTGCAGTCCGGCCTGGCCATGGCACTGAGCCACCCGCTCAGCGTTCAGGAATTCCCTGCGCGAATCCAGCAGTACGACCGCTGGATGCAAAACCTGATCCAGTACGACACCGACGTTGCCTTGTACCTGCTGTTTCAGTTGGCCAGCCATTCACCGGTGGGCTACAGTGCCTCTCACGCCCTGGTGTGTGCCGTGTTTTGCGATCTGGTCGCCCGGGAAGTTCAACTGCCAGCCGCCGAGCGCGACAGTCTGGTGCATGCCGCCCTGACCATGAACCTTGCCATGACAGGTCTGCAGGACCAATTGGCCAATCAGCGCGAGCGTCCCACGCCAGAACAGGAACTTTTGCTGCGCTCTCATGAGGCAAGCGGTGCGGATTTGTTGCGCAACCTGGGGATTACCGATGAGCTGTGGCTTCAAACGGTGCAGCAGCATCATCGTGAGACCAGTTTCCGGGAGGACCTGCTGACGGTGCCGCCGTTGCAGCGTCTGACACACATGCTGAACGTGGTCGACCGTTATGCGGCCATGATCAGTCCGCGCCAATCGCGCGAGGCGCGCAGCGCCATCGAGTCCACCAAGAGTCTTGTCTCGACCGACACCACAAAAAACAATCAGGTGGGGCAAGCGCTGCTGAAAATCGTGGGATTTTTCCCGCCCGGTACCTTTGTGCAACTTGACGACGCTTCAGTTGGTGTGGTGATGCGGCGGCGCAACCTGGAAAAACGCCCCGATGTTGCTATTGTGCTCAACGACAAGGGCCAGTTGCTGCGTCCGCCCTGCCTGCATACCAGCTTCAACGGCGGCCCGGTGATCACGGCAGCCGTACCGGCATCCCGGGTGAGGGAACACCTGAACCATCACTTGATCCTGCAACTCGGCGCACAGGCAGCCTAAGGGGACACCAGCCACGCTGACATTCAGGGCAAACTTATTGACCCTGGTTGATGAACGCCACCATCATGCGCCCCACAGCCAGTCCGTCATGGCCTTGGGCCAGGCTCTGTATAAAGGCTTGGTGCTGTTCCTCACCCAACCGGGCGCGCCGCTTGTTCAGCAAGAAGGCACTGTAGTCTTCGACGAACTCGGGATGCGCCTGCACACAAAACACCTGTCCATCGATGCCAAATGCCGCCACCGGGCAAAAGTCACTGGTGGCAAACAGCCTGGCGCCTTCGGGCAGCTCAAAGACCTGGTCCTGGTGACTGGCCAACAGGGCTATTTCCGCGCGTCCCTGAGCCTGCGGCAGATCGGGTGCCAACCATTGGTAAGTCATGCGCCCGGCGCCCCAGCCCTGCGGCGCACGCCCTACCTGAGCGCCCAGACACAAGCCGATCAATTGATGGCCGAAACATACACCGACCAGCTTCTTTTTGGTCGCGAGAAGTGCCTGCACCTGTTCCTTGAGTGCGAGCACCCAGGGCTGCTGAGAAAACGCATCGGCCTTGCTTCCGGTGAGCAGCACCGCGTCATAGTCGTCAAAAGAGGCCGGATAGTGCCCCTCGACGGTATTGAAAATATCAAACGTTCCCTCCGCTCCGGCCTGGCGCAGCAGACGCTCGAACATGGCGCCATATCCCACGTAGGTTGATACGACCGCCGGGTCCAGCGTATCGTTGTCAAGAATGCAGAGCTTCATGACTGATCATTTTTCGGGCGCTGCTTATGGTCTCCATGCGGCGGATGCCGATGCCCATGTTTGGCCTGTCCATGCGCATGGGTGGACACGGCAGGCGCGGCACCGGCCTTTTTCCCCAGTCGCGATTCAGTTCCCTTGATCAGCCGGTTGATGTTTTCGGCGTGCCGATAGAGCAATACCAAGGACATCACGGCCACACAAACGGCCACACTGCTGCTCATGACCCACAGGCCACCATCTCCCATCACATAAACCACGGGCACCAGCAGCGCTGCGGTGATGGCCGCCAGCGACGAATAACGGAAAACCAGGGCCATCACCAACCAGATCAGGGCAGTGACCAAGCCCAGCCAGGCGCTGAAGCCCAGCAACACGCCCAGCGCCGTGGCCACCCCCTTGCCGCCGGCAAAGCGGAAAAACACCGGAAACACATGGCCCAAAAACGCAGCCAGCCCGACCAGCGCCAGTGTGCCGTCACCCAAACCATGGGCCGAGCCGTACCACTTGACCAGCACCACAGGCAGCCAGCCTTTGGCCGCGTCGAGCAAGAGCGTCAGGATGGCTGCTTTTTTGTTACCGGATCGCAGTACATTGGTGGCGCCAGGGTTCTTGCTGCCGAAAGTTCGCGGATCACTCAGGCCCATGGCCCGGCTGACAATGACCGCAAACGACAGTGACCCGATCAGGTAGCCGGCCAAAACCGCCAACAGCGGGAAAAAATTCTGCATGGATTCCAAATCAACTCCTGGTTACCCAACGGCTTGGGTGCGATGGCGCTATTTTGCCAGTGTCAGGTCAATACCTCTGCCAGCGCACACTGCACCGGCCGGGCGCCCAGCAAGGACAGACAAAGCTTCGGTTCAATGCCCACCAGATAACCACGTCGCCCGCCATTGATCAGTATCCTGGGCAGTTCCAGAATGGTCGACTCCATGTAGACCGGCATGCTGCGCCGGGTGCCAAACGGCGAGGTACCGCCCACCAGATAACCGCTGTGCCGGTTCGCCACCTCGGGCGCGCAAGCGTCGACTGACTTGGCACCAATCTGCCGAGCCAGGTTTTTGGTCGACACCTTGCGGTTGCCATGCATCAGAACCACCAGTGGTTTGGCGTCCTGGTCCTGCATGATGAGCGTTTTCACCACCGCGTAGGGGTCCCAGCCGAGCTCAGCGGCGCTGTGCAGCGCACCGCCGTGTTCAAGGTAGTCATAGGGGTGCTCGGTAAAAACCACCTTGTTGTCCTTGAGGAACTGGGTGGCCGGGGTCAGGCTGACGTGTTTGGCCATGACCGATATTACATTAGGCGATTTTTTTCGTTAGTTCCCCAAGAGCAGGTCAATCCTATTTGCCTCCTGAGTGACGCCAAATTAATGAAACGACCTTCCGCCGTCCACCGCCAGGGCCGCGCCAGTGACATAGGACGACTCGGCGCTTGTCAGGTACAGGATCGCCTGCGCGATTTCGATCGGTTGCCCGAGACGCTTGAGTGCGTAGTTCCCCGCGCTGGCCTGCCCATTCACGATCAGCGGCGTGTCCACCAGCCCCGGACAGACGCTGTTGGCACGGATGGCGGGGGCCAGCTCGGCGGCCAGTGCCCGGGTCAGATTGAGCAAGCCCCCCTTAGAGGCGGCATAGGCTGTCCTGTTGGGGATATTGGGCAAAAGACCCTGTCCCGACCCGACGTTAACGATGGTCGCCCGCGGTGATTGCTTCAGCCAAGGCAGGCAGCAACGGACAACGATATAGGCGCCGGTTATGTTCACATCCAGAACACGTCGCCACTGCTCGACACTGACTTCCAGGACGGAGCCGCGCACCAGATGGATCCCCGCGGAATTGACGACGCCGTCGATGCCGCCCATCGCTGATGCACCCTGTGCAACCGCACGTGTGACCGATGCCTCGTCAGTGACATCGGCAGCAAATACATGAGCGCAAGTCTCGTGCGCCATCTCCGCCAGTCCCTCGGCATTTTGATCGAGCAAAGTCAGCATAGCTCCCTCGGCGGCGAAAAGCTGGGCAGTGGCACGCCCGATTCCAGAGGCCGCTCCAGTGATCAGGATGCGACGGCCACCCAAGCGTTGTGGCGACGCGGTTCCGGGCAGGGTTTCTGTCATTTGAGTTCTCTCGCCACTTTCGTTTTCTGATATTTTTGGTGGGCTCGATACAACCGCCCCGACTCACAACTTCTGGGCTCGCGAAGCGGGTAGCGATTCGCCGCAGCTCAGGTCTTCTCAACGTTCCAGAACGGGACGATTTCGGGCATGGCGATCCAGCCCTTGGTATTCTTGCGGTAGGCCACAGGTTGCAGCCAGCGGCCCCAGGTCACGAACGGGATCCACTCCCAAGCTGCAGCCTGCATTTTCCTGGCGATGGCCTTTCGCTCTGCGAGGTTGGGCGCAGCCGCCCAAGCGGCACGCAGTTTCTCATGCTCCGGGTTATTGGGCCAGCCGAAGCCTGCCTTGTCGCCTGCCGCCGAGTGTCCCCAGTAAAAGAACGGATTGGCACCCATCTGGTAACCCGACGTAAAGGTGCTGATGAGACTCCAGCCCCCCTTGTCCGGCGGATTCTTATTACCCCGACGTGCGGTGATGGCGCCCGAATCGGAGACATCGACCTGGACGTTGACACCCGCCTGACGCAGCCACTGGGCGACCAGTGCCGCGGACACGTTGAGGGATCGCAGGTCGCTTGGTTGCAACAGTACGACGGGACGCCCGTCATAGCCTGCCTCCTTGAACAATTGCGCCGCCTTGGCAATATTTTGGCCATCCTTGTACCAAGCCATGTTTTCGTCATTCTCCATTGGAAGACCGCAACCGAAGTAGGCACCACACGGCCCATAGAACTTCGGGTTGCCAACAAAGGCCTTCATCATGTCCATTGGACTGATGATGTACTTCAGCGCCTGACGCGCTTTCACATGATCAAATGGCGCATGCAGGTGGTTAGGACGCAGGTTGCCAACCCAGCCGGATTTGTTGAGCACATCGACAACGATGTTCGGGTCCGACTCGAGTCCCTGGACCAAGTCGACAGGTGGGGCTTCGTAAAAGTCAATCTCACCATTCTGCAATGCGCTGATGGCGGTCTGCGGGTCGGTGATGTTCTGCCAGATAATCCGATCGACCTTGGCAATCTTTGCGCCCGCCGTGCCCGACGTCGGATCGGAGCGCGGTAAGTAATTCGGGTTTCGGTCATAGACATAGGTCGCACCGTTGCGAGAGAGCGCCCGGTTGAAGATGAAAGGGCCGGATCCAATGTACTCGGTGATGGCGGTATTGGGGTCGGTGTCGGCCTCCTTCTTGCGCATCACAAACAGACACGAGGTCGATGCCTTGGACATGAAGTCAATCGTCAGGCCGAACGGCTCCTTCAACACGAGCTGGAATGTTTTGCCATCTTTGATCGGCGTGTCGGCGACTCGCGTGAACAAGTCCTTGCCCGAGGCGTCACGCCCGCCCCACCGCCGAATTGAGGCCACGCAGTCTGCGGCTGTTACCGTGGAGCCATCCGAGAACTTTAAGCCGTCGCGCAACTCGAAGGTGTAGGTTTTTTTGTCATCCGACAGGCTCCACTTGGACAACATCTGCGGCTTGACGTTGAAATTGGCATCAAGCCCAAACAGGGTGTCGTAGATGGCGTGGCTGTGGTACGAGGTCGCCACCGTCTGGGACACCACGGGATCAAACGAAGCCACGTCCTGGAGCATAGCTACCCGCAGCGTTCGGCGCTCGGAAGGTGTCGTTTGCCCCTGCACGATAGTAGGTGCTGCGACTAAGGCAGCGGCACCAGCGCCTGCCTGAATGAATTGACGGCGTGTATTGCTCATTTTTCCTCCTCAATAGCCATAGATTTGGCTGGTTGTTGAACTGAATTTAGCTATGCCATCGAGGGCGGATTTGGCTTACACATTAGGCCAGAGACACCTGTCTACTACCTAGACCCGTATCCCGATTTCCGCGTGCGCGATGTAATCTGCCTCCAGGCTCGCAACCTCCGCGTCCGTCAATTTCAGCGCCAGCCCAGCCACGGCATCCTGCAGATGAGAGGCTTTGGTCGCGCCGATGATCGGCGCCGTCACGGGCGCTTTGTGCACCACCCAGGACAGCGCTACTTGTGCCCGGGGCACGCCTCGGGCTGCCGCCACCTCAGCGACCGATTGCGCCACCGCGCGGTCAGAATCGTTCAGATTGCGATGCAAATTCTTGCCAAAAACGTCGTTCTTTGAGCGGAATGTCTCCTCATCAAAATCGCGTGTCAGACGACCTCGAGCCAGTGGGCTCCAAGGGATGACACCGATGCCTTCTTCCGCACATAACTGCATCATCTCCCGTTCCTCTTCGCGGTACAGCAGGTTGTAGTGGTTCTGCATCGAAACGAAGCGGGTCCAGCCATGCCGGTCAGCCAGGTACAGCGCCTTGGAGAACTGGTAGGCGTACATTGACGACGCGCCGATGTAGCGCGCCTTGCCAGCTTTCACCACGTCATGCAGCGCTTCCAGGGTTTCCTCAATCGGCGTGTTGTAGTCCCAGCGGTGGATCTGGTAGAGGTCCACATGATCCGTGCCCAAACGGCGCAAGCTGTTGTCGATCTCGGTCATGATGGCTTTGCGCGAGAGTCCTGCAGCGTTCGGATCGTTGCGCATCGGACTGTTCACCTTGGTGGCGATAACCACCTCTTCACGCCGCGCAAAATCACGCAGGGCACGTCCCAAAATTTCCTCGCTTGAGCCGTCGGAATAGCCGTTGGCCGTATCAAAGAAATTGATCCCGGACTCCAGCGCCTGCTTGATCAGAGGACGGCTCTGCTCTTCAGGCAAGGTCCACTGATGCCTGCCACGCGCGGGATCACCATAACTCATGCACCCCAGGCAAATGCGTGATACTTTCAGGCCGGTCCGGCCCAATCGAACATATTCCATAACTCAGTCCTCGTATTCAATCTATCCGTCAGCACTTTCTACGTCACCCCCGGCACTGCCGGGGGGAGAAGAATCAGGTCTTCTCGACGTTCCAGAATGGAATGACCTCAGGCATCGGGATCCAGCCCTTGACGTTCTTGCGGTGGGCCGTGGGTGCCAACCACTGACCGTAAGTCACATACGGTACCCAATCCCAGGCCCCCGCCTGCATCTTGCGGGCGATCGCCTTGCGTTCGGCAAGAGTGCCCGCTGCCGCCCAGGCAGCGCTTAGCCGATCATGCTCTGGATTGGTGGGCCAGCCAAAACCAGCCTTCTCACCCGAAGCCGCGTGACCCCAGTAGAAAAATGGGTTGGATCCCAACTGGTAGCCGGACGTGTAGGTATTGAATAGATTCCAGCCGCCTTTGTCCGGTGGATTCTTGTTGCCGCGGCGCGCCGCGATAGCGCCCCAGTCGGTCGTCACGAGGTCAACGTTGATGCCAGCCTCACGCAGCCACTGAACTATCAGGGATGTGCCCACCTTCAGGGGCAATATGTCGGTTGGCTGCATCACGACGACGGGGCGGCCGTCGTAGCCGGATTCCTTGAACAGTTGCGCCGCCTTGGCAATATTTTGACCGCGACCATTCTTGTACCACGCCATGTTCGCGTCGTTTTCCATCGGCCCGCCGCAGCCGAAATAAGCGCCACAGAGCTTTTCATATTTCGGATTGCCAACAAAGGACTTCAGCATATCCACCGGATTCAGGAGGTACTGCAGAGCTTGACGGGCCTTCACGTTGTTGAAGGGTGGATGCAAGTGATTGGGCCGCACCATGCCGACCCAGCCGAACTTGTTGAGCACTTCAATCGTGATATTCGGATCCCGCTCAAAATCACCAAGCAAATCGATCGGAGGTGACTCGTAAAAGTCGATCTCGCCGTTTTGCAAAGCAGCCATTGCGGTCTGTGCGTCTTCTATCTGCTGCCACACGACACGGTCCACTTTGGCGACTTTCCCGCCCGCAAGCCCCGAAGCCTGCTCCCTGCGGGGTACGTAATTGGGGTTACGATCGTAGACGTAGGTCGCTCCGTTCCTGGTGAGCCCGAGGTTGAAGGTGAAGGGCCCGGAGCCGATGTACTCGGTGATCGGCTGATTGGGATCAGTGTCAGCCTCCTTCTTGCGCATCATGAACAGACAGGAGGTCGACGCCTTGGACATCATGTCGATGACCATACCGTAAGACTCCTTGAGCACGATCTGAAAGGTCTTGCCATCCTTGACGGGAGTGTCCAACACACGCGTGAACAGTTCCTTGCCCGATGCATCACGCCCCCCCCAGCGCCGAATCGACGCCACGCAGTCGGCTGGCGTCACTGGCGAGCCGTCGGAAAATCGCAGACCGTCGCGCAACTCAAACGTGTAGGTTTTCTTGTCATCGGACATGCCCCATTTCGACAACATCTGTGGCTGCGGGTTCATGTTGGCATCGAGTCCAAACAACGTATCGTAGATGGCGTAGCTGTGGTACGAGGTCGGTGTCGACGTCGACAGAACGGGGTCGAACGAATTCAGACCCTGCCCCATAACAACGTTGAGCGTCCGGCGCGCGGACGGAGTCGATTGCCCGCGCACGATGGCTGGGGCAGCGGCTAGTGCAGTGGCGCTTGCACCAGCCTGCATAAATTGACGGCGTGTCGTAGTCATACAGTCTCCTTTATGGCCATCACGATGGCTGTTTGGTTAACGGAATTTAGCATTCCGGTCGCTAATGTCACAAAATATTAGGCAAATGTCAACCAATAAAAAGAAAAGACTTCAACGACTAGAAAAAGCAGAGGACTTAATTTTTAAAAATCCTTAT
>JBEGLK010000037.1:0-10496 GCA_041183605.1 Pseudomonadota bacterium | reverse complement strand
ACCGCTGCCTACAGCCGTCACCTGTACGAAATCGCAACTGGCGCTTCCAGCGAGTTCACCAAGGCTTTCGAAAGCCAGGCTGCTGAAGCCCAGCAACAATTTGCCGGCCTGGTCGAAGCAGCTGCCAAGAATGCACCAGCCGGTTCTGAAACCGCCGTGGCTGCACTGAAGAGCTCGGTCGCTGCTGCCACCAACGCCCTTGAGTCGGTGCAAAAAGCTGTCAAGCAAGCTACTGAAGTGGCAGAAGCCAACTTCAACGCTGTGGCTGCGACGGCGACCACTGCCAAGCCAGCCGCCAAAAAGCGTTAATTTTTAGATACAAGCAAGGTTCAAACTTAATTTATTTAAGGTTTTAGTCAAAAAAACAAGGGAAAACCCTGACTTGCTTGGTATCATTTAGTCATCGAAAACGAAAGTTTTCCACCAGTTGTCTCCTCGGGTCCTTTCGAAACCTTCAGGTTCAGGGACTCCTTAAGGGTTGGTCGCAAGACCAGCCCTTTTTTTTGCCTGTTTGACTGTTTGAGTCAGGTCGGCGCGTCGGTGATGACGCCGGTCAGGGTGCCACCCAGCAGTTCCGGCAGGCGCTCCATCGGCATCTTGAAGCCACTGGCCTGGGCATGGCCGCCACCGCCCATGCTGGCGGCCAGGGGAATGCAATTGAAATCAGATCGGGAGCGCAGGCCGCACTTGACCACCGTCTTTTTGTCGACGCTCCAGAGCAAGGCGAAGGTGCCCGATTTCTGCGACAGCAGATCACCTACCAGACTGTGAAAAACGCCAGGAGCATTGACCATCAAGCCGGTGACGCCGTTGAAAACCACCGGACTTGCTGCATCGGCGATCATTTCGGCCAGCTTCGCGAACTTCTCATCCATGGCGTGACCACGCTCGATGAAGGCAGCCCGTTGCACGTCATCCATTTCTGCGATCTGTTGCCAACGCTCAAAATCAAAGGGCTCCATGTCCAGTGCAGCCAAAAAACTGGGACTTTCAGGGTACTGCCAGACCCAGATGTCACGGTCCTCGACAAAACGGACCAAATCCGGCACCGGTTGATCGGGATAGAAAAACTCCCAGGCCAGCCGCGCACCCGACTTTTTCATGTCGAAGTGCACCACCCCGCAACGGCACACAAACCCGGTCAATTTTTCCGCGGCACTCAGGTGATGGTCCAGCATCACCAGCTTGGCAGCGCGTTCTTCCATGGCGCGCAGGATGGGCTCGCCAAAAGAAAAATCCAGAATGTAAACCGCACGCCCATCGAGCGCCGGCAAATCGTCCACCGACCGGACATCGCCGTGGTCCAGCGCCAGGAACTCGGCCTTGCCCTGGTAGTAAATCCAGGCCGCCAGGGCCGCCGCAAAACCGTCCGGGCAGGTGTGACCATGGTAGATGACGAGGGGCCGGGGGTCGTTGGGATCAGGCTTGACCAGCAAGCGCAGGGGCAATATGGATTTCATGGTCTAAATATAATTTATCAATGAGTGTAGACAATAACCCGACAATTTTCACTGGCCTTGCCGAGCCTGATGCCAGTCAGTTTGATGCCTGGTCGAACCAGCCGCTATTGCTGTCCATGGAACAGGGCGGCATTGACTGGCCCAGTTCATGTCGCAATGGCACCTGCCGCACCTGCTTCAGCAAGCTGGACAGCGGCCAGGTTCGTTACCAGATCGACTGGCCAGGTTTGAGTGCCGAAGAAAAGGAAGAGGGCTACCTGCTGCCCTGTGTCGCCTACCCCTGTTCGGACGTCAGGCTGCATTTCGAGGGTTTTTGATCTGCTTGAAGCGGATCTTCCGGTCCAATTCAATCGCATCCTTTTTCACCTGACGTTGAGCGTCCAGCGTTTTCCCCACGGCCAGCCATTGGGCAAATTCCTCGGGCGTCTCGAGTGTCATGCGGCCGATCACGCCAGAGCGAAAGTCGTAAATCGCAATCTCGGCGGCTTTTTGCATGTTGACTTTTTTGCCACCTTGCAGGGCACCACGCTGGCGTCCGATGGCATCCAACAAGACCTCGTCGGTCATGGCCGAAACCCCTGATAGCTTGAAACGTGCCTCCAGCAGTGCCGGGTAATGGACTCTCAAGTAGTCCAGCAGTTCCAGCGCCACTTCTTCCTCGTCAAAGGCATTGCGGCCAATGGCGCCGCTGGCAGCCAGGTTGTAACCACTCTTGGCCACAATGATGCGCGGCCATAACACGCCCGGCGTGTCATAAAGGTAAAAATCGTCGGCCAGGCTGATGCGCTGCTCAAGCTTGGTGATGCCAGCTTCATCACCAGTCTTGGCTGCACGCTTGGCGGTGAGTGTGTTGATCAGGGTCGATTTGCCAACGTTCGGAATGCCGCAGATCAGCACCCGCATCGGCTTGACCATGCCACCACGATTTGGCGCCAATTCAAAACAAGCCTTGATCAAGGCCTTGGCGGGCGCCGCCATGCTGGCGTCCAGCGCCATGGCGCGGGTGCCGCTCTGGCTGTTGTAATGAGCCAGCCACTGCGCGGTGCGATCCGGGTCGGCCAGGTCCTGCTTGTTCAACACCTTGAGCGCCGGCTTGCCCTGCGTCAACTCGGCCAGCATCGGGTTGGCACTGGAGCCGGGCAAGCGGGCATCGAGCAGTTCGATCACGACATCGATATTCTTGATGCGCTCGGCGATTGCCTTCTGCGTCAGGTGCATGTGCCCGGGAAACCATTGAATTGCCATATTTACAGATCCAGAGCCGGTCGCAATGCCGAAGTTTGAACAAGGCGCCAACGCCCTATAAAAGTTGCTGACAACACGGCCAATGCACCCCACAAAGCCACCCATTGCAAGGCGCCGAGCCAATGGTCGTCAAAAGCGCCGAACAAACACACTTTGATGGCCTTCACCACCCAGGTGATTGGCATGTACGGGCTCAGCTGTGCAAACAGGGCACCACTGAGTTCCACAGGCAAGACACCCCCAGAGGAAGACAACTGGACCGCAAGAAAGATCAGGGCAAGCGCCTTGCCGGCATCCCCCATGGCCCGTGTCAAGGCAAACACCACCCACAAAAAGGTGCACGCTGAGAAAGCCAAGGTCACAAACAAGGCCCCGAGATGCACCACATGGATTTGCAACACCCAGATCAGACACAGATACACCAGCAAGGCCTGCGACAACACCAGGCCCATGGGCACAACCGCTTTACCCACAGCACATGCCAGCAAAGGATAACGGCTGGCTTGGCGCGGCAGGGAACGCATGTGAATCAAAAATGCCGCCAGGCTGGCACCCAGCCACAAGGCACCAGGCACGATGTTGGCAGCAAAGCCACTGCCATTGTTCTGTACCGGGGCCGCCACTTCCACTGCAGGTTGCACCGAATGGGCCAGCCCCTCGGCATTGCCATCCATTGTTTTTGTCGATTGCGGCAAGGCCTGCTCCATCAAGTCCAACCCTCCGGCCAGGTGTTGTGCGCCTTGCTGCAATTGCTGGTTACCTTGCATCAGGGTCATCGCACCGGCGCTCACGCTGCCCGCGCCCCGGACCAGCTCATCCAGTTTGGCATCTTCGGGCAACTGGTTCACCATGCTGCGCAAACCAGTATTCAAACTGCGTACACCGTTGGTAAGTGTGCCAACGCCGGTCGTGAGTTGGGCTGCACCCTCGCCGAGTTTTTGTTGTGCAGCCGAGGCACTTTTCAGTCCTGTTTCTATCGCCAAGGTCCCCTGCCCCAGTTGCGCCAAGCCTTCCTTGACCTGGGTCGCAACAAACACGCTGTTGTCGGCTTCTTCGCGGAATCCATCGATGCCTTTGCGCAGGCGCGAGGTACCTTGTTGCAGCTCTGCGAGTCCCTTGCCCAATTCATCGTGGCCAGCGGCCAGCGCCTGCGCACCCTCTTCCAGACGGCGCAAATCCGAGTTGCGGGCGCGCTGGGCAAACATGGTGCGCACACCGGCGCCCAGCTCCTTGATCCCGGTGCCCATTTGTCCAACACCCTGCTCAAGACGGGTTGCGCCAAGCGACAGCGTGCTCGCACCTCGCGCCGCTTGCTGCGTACCCGCCGCCAATTCCTTGGCTCCCGCACGCAACTGTTCGACGCCATCATGCAACTGTGCCAGGCTGCGCTGAGAACCCACAGCATCGGCCAGTACCAATGCCCAGCGCTGCTCATTCAGACTTTGATTGACTTCACGACCCAGTTCCTCTGCAAAACGCCTGGCCAGACCGGCACTGGAGTAACTGTTGCCTTCCGAGGTGTACACCACCAATTTGCCCGCCCCCGCCTGGGCTCCGGGGATGGCATTGGAGCTGAAGTCCGCGGGAATGATGAGTAAAAAGGCCAGCGTACCGGTCTCTACGAGATGGCGCGCCTCCGCTTCACTGGCGTAGTTCAGGTAGCCAAAAGTTGGCTTGACCTGCAGACGTTTAATCACATCATGACCCACGCTGAATGCATGATTGCGATACACCAAACCCTGATCCAGGTTAACAATGCCTACCGACAGTGCACCAGTTTTAGCAGCCGGATCCCAAACGCTGGCCAGATAAATCACCACATACAGCGCCGGAATCAGCACCACCACGATGGCAGCCAACAGCAGTCGGGGATAGTGCCGAAAAAAATGCGCCTCCAGACGCACCAGCGCCCGAATGCCGGCGAGCAAACCCTCAGGCCTCATGTTTCACCCGTGCACGACCGGCCTTGACTTCCGAGCGCCGTGTCTTGGCCTGGCGGATCCGCCTGATGGACGCGCGAGACGGTTTGGTTGGTCTGCGCGTGTTGGGTGGCTGCGCCACGCTGTTCACCAACTCATGCAGGCGAATCAAGGCGTCAAAGCGGTTCATTTCCTGGGTGCGGTGCTGCTGCGCCTTAAGCACCAGCACGCCGTCCTTGCTGATGCGGCTGTCGTGCAACGCGAGCAACCGTTCCTTGACATCCTCTGGCAGGCTCGAGGCTGCTATGTCAAAGCGCAGATGTATCGCACTGGACACCTTGTTGACATTTTGGCCGCCCGCGCCCTGCGCGCGGATGGCACTCAAGCTCACCTCGTCCTCGGGCACATGCAGGGGTTCTGCCATGTCGCCTTACCGTCACCCTGGCCGACTGAAGTCGGCCCTACAAATGGCCAAGCGCTGTGTCGTCACACTGCCACCTGCTCAGTTTCAGGAGCATGAACGTAACGCGCCACAAACGCACCCACGGCCCGCTCGGGCAAAGTCAGCCAGACCGTGTGGCCGCTGCCGGGGGCTACATCCACCGCGCTGCCATCTGCACTTTCCATGTGACTGATTTGCACGTCAAAATTGCCATCCGGGTGAATGATCTCCAGCCAATCACCCACAGCAAAGCGGTTCTTGACCTTCACTTCGACCAGCCCGCGCGCGGCATCAAACGACAACGCGTCGCCCACGTAAAGGCTGCGCCCCGACTCGGAATAACCGCGCAAATAATTTTGCGTGGCTTCGGGCGTGTGGCGCTGGAAAAACCCCGAGGTGTAACCCCGGTTGGCCAGGCCTTCGAGTTGCCCCAACAAAGCCGGATCAAGGTCACGCCCGGCCACGGCATCGTCAATCGCACGGCGGTAGCTCTGCACCGTGCGTGCCACGTAATACGGGCTCTTGGTGCGGCCCTCGATCTTGAGCGAATCGACGCCAATCTCCACCAGCCGTTTGACGTGCTCGATGGCGCGCAGGTCCTTGGAGTTCATCACGTAAGTGCCGTGCTCGTCTTCCTCGATCGGCATGTAACTGCCTTCGCGCTGGCTTTCCTCGAGCATGTAAACCTGTTCGGCCTCAGGAGAACGTTCCATGGCTTCCAGCTCGCGCGCCGCCGCAACCTGCTGCGTGAGCACATCACCCGAGGCATCGATCACCGCTTTTTTCGTTTTGTAATCCCAACGGCAGGAGTTGGTGCAACTGCCCTGGTTGGCATCACGGTGGTTGAAATAACCCGACAACAGGCAACGCCCCGAATAGGCAATACACAGTGCGCCGTGCACAAACACCTCAAGCTCGGTGTCGGGGCAGTCCTGACGGATCTGCGCCACCTGGTCCAGCGACAACTCGCGCGACAGGATGACCCGGCTGACGCCGACGGTTTTCCAGAACTTGACGGCGGCAGAATTCACCGTGTTGGCTTGAACCGACAGATGGATTTCCATCTCGGGCCAGGTTTCCCGCACCATCATGATGAGGCCGGGGTCGGACATGATCATGGCATCGGGTTGGAGCGCAATCACCGGCGCCATGTTGTCGATGTAGTGCCGGACCTTGTTGCCGTGCGGAAATATATTGGACACCAGAAAAAATTTAGCGCCCTTGGCATGCGCGGCGTTGATGCCCTGCTGCAAGACCTCGATGTTGCCGAAGTCATTGTTGCGCACCCGCAGGGAATAACGCGGCTGGCCCGCATAAACGGCGGTGGCGCCAAAGGCCAACGCCGTTTCCAGCATCGAAAGAGAACCGGCAGGCGCCAACAGTTCAGGGGTCTTCATGGCGAGCGTCATTTCAGGCCTGGGCCGCAATCGGCGCCAAGGTATGCTGCACGTCGCCACATTGGGCGCGCTGACGCAGGGCGTGCTCCATCACCACCAGCGCCAGCATGGCTTCCAGAATCGGTGTGGCGCGAATGCCCACGCAGGGGTCGTGGCGGCCCTTGGTGATCACCTCGGTAGGCTGGCCCGCCATGTCGATCGAGGCGCGCGGCGTCAGGATCGAGCTGGTCGGCTTGATCGCCACCGACACCTCCAGGTCCTGCCCGCTGGTGATGCCACCGAGCACGCCGCCAGCGTTGTTGCCCATGAACCCCTGGGGTGTCAGGGAATCGCCATGTTGGCTGCCACGTTGGGCCACACAGGCAAAACCAGCACCAATCTCCACCCCCTTGACGGCGTTGACACCCATCATGGCGTAGGCAATGTCGGCGTCCATCTTGTCAAACAGCGGCTCACCCAGGCCCACCGGCACATGGGATGCCGACACGCGCAGTCGCGCGCCACAGGAATCCCCGTCCTTGCGCAACTCACTCATGTAGGCTTCGAGTGCCGAGACATCTGCCACCGGCGCAAAAAACGGATTGTTCGGCACATGTTCCCAGGACTCAAAAGCCACGGGGATCTCGCCAATCTGGGTCATGCAACCGCGAAACACCGTGCCATATTGCTCAAACAGCCACTTCTTGGCCACCGCACCCGCCGCCACCATGGGCGCGGTCAGGCGAGCGCTGGAGCGACCACCACCGCGCGGATCACGGATGCCGTATTTCTGAAAATAGCTGTAGTCGGCGTGGCCAGGGCGGAAGGTCTGGACGATGTTGCCGTAGTCCTTGCTGCGTTGGTCGGTGTTTTTGATCAACAGGCAAATCGGCGTGCCGGTAGTTTTGCCTTCAAACACGCCCGACAAGATCTCGACCGCGTCGGGCTCGTTGCGCTGGGTAACAAACTTGCTGGTACCCGGACGGCGCCGGTCCAGATCTGGCTGGATGTCGGCCTCCGACAGCGCCAGCCCAGGTGGGCAGCCGTCAATCACGCAGCCAATGGCCGGGCCGTGGGATTCACCAAAATTGGTGACTGCGAATAAATTTCCAAAGGTATTGCCGCTCATGGGACGACATTATCCCAGAGCGTGCCGGACCTGGGTGCAGATGCCCAAGAATTACAGCTTGGGTGCGTCTTCCGGTTCCTCGCCTTCGGGCCAGTCATGGATGTAGGCCTTGAGCATCTTGTTCTCAAAGTTCTGGCTGTCCACCACGGCACGCGCCACGTCGTGAAAGCTGATCACACCCATCAGCATTTTTTTGTTCATGACAGGCAGGTAACGAGCATGGCGGTCCAGCATCATGCGACGCACCTCGTCCATATCGGTCTCCATGGTGCAGGTCAGCGGCGCATCATCCATGGCCGTGCGCACAATGGTCTTGTCAATGATGCCGCCGGTCTTGACCAGCACCTGGGTCAACTCGCGCACCGTGAGCATGCCCACCAGTTCCCCGTGCGCCATGACCACCAGTGAACCAATGTCACGATCGGCCATGAGCTTGAGCGCGTTGATCAACGATTCTTCAGGTGAAACCGTGTAGAGCGTACTGCCCTTGATGCGCAAAATATCGCTGACTTTCATGATGCTTCTCCTGTTGGATGGGTCGCGCCGACCGACTTATGGCTCTGAAATATAGCCTACATTCACGCCGCATTCATCAGTGTTTACCATTCATTTGTAAAACGCTTCAACCTTTCCCTTGAGCTTGATCAAGAGTGGGTTGCCCTTGCGGTCGCGCGTCTTGCCGGCTGGCACCTTGACCCAGCCCTCGCTGACACAATACTCTTCGACATTGAACAACTCCTTGTCGTTGAGCCGGATGCCGATGTCATGCTCAAACACGGCTGCGACATGGTGCGGGCTGCGCGCGTCAGTGGACAGGCGATCAGGCAAAGCAGGCAATTGGGTGGTGTCGTTCATGGTGAATTCTTTTAAGTTAATTTTGGAAACTGTCGATTTTCCTGCATTTGGCTCAGCCCGGCCCTAAACATTCAAAGTGCGTCGCGCATGATCATGTGTTCCAGCCGGCCACTCTTCCAAAAATTCAGGGTACTGGTCTCGCCGGGCAACAGCAGGCTCTGCAGCATCGGTGCCATCAGCGTGGTGTCAGGGTCGGCCAGCAACACGTAACGGGCTTCAGCGCCATCACGCTCTTCCTGCAGTTGCCCGATCCAATCCAGATCCACCAACGCCTCCAGCACGGGTTCAAGCTGCAAGGCATCCACCTTGAGGCACTGCGTCAGCGCGGTCATGGTCAAGCCCCTGGCCGGGTCGCTGCGCAGCGGCGCCAGATGTTGCAAGATTTCCAGTCCCAGCAGGAATTGCCCGCCCTGGGTGCCGATGCGCCGTTGCACACCACTGAGCAGGCTGGGCAGGCAAGCCGTTATCACGGCGCCGAGCAACACAATCACCCAGCCCGTGAATATCCAGATCAGCATGATCGGCAAGGTGGCAAAAGCACCATACAGGACCGAATACGTGGGCACCATGGCCAGATACACCACCAGCATTTTTTTGGCGACTTCAAAACCCACCGACACGAACAGACCGCCGACCCAAGCATGCGCCCAGCGCACGCGGGTGTTGGGCACATAACGGTAAAGCGCAGCCATGCCCCAGGCCAGCAACACCACTTGCAGGCTGTCCAGCAGCAGTTGCACGCCACCCGGCAATCCCCCGACCAGCCCCCTGGGGACCGACAGGGCGTACGAAGTCAGACTCAAACTCAGCGCCAGGAAAATCGGCCCAAGCGTCATGACCGCCCAATACACCAGCACCCGTTGCCCCAGCGGACGCGGTTTGCGCACCCGCCAGATGGCGTTCAAGGTGCGGTCGATCGTCAACATCAAAGCCAGCGCCGTGAAGAACAAAACGGCCAGGCCGGCGCCGCCGAGCTTGCTGGCCTTGCCGGCAAACTGCGTCAGATAACCCAGCACCTGGCGCGAAATGGCGTCGGGGATCAGGCTCTCGATCAGCCACTGCTGCAACACCCCCTGAAACTTGGCAAACATCGGGAAAGCCGTAAAAACCGCCAGCAACACGGTGAACAGCGGCACCAGCGCAATGATGGTGGTGAAGGTCAGGCTGCCGGCCGTGAGCCCCAAACGGTCTTCACGGAAGCGCTCATGCAAGGTGTGGGCGGTATTTCCCCAGGGAAATTTCGACAAATGAGTCAAAAAGACGTCCAGCCGACGGGGCCTGGCGGTGTGTGCTGCGGGCGTTAAGTTCATGGCCGCTATGATGCCACCGTCATGAACACTTCTTCGCACCCATCCCCTACCCCGGCCACCCAAAGTGTGGCTTTGACCCGAATTCTGGCGGTTGGCAGCCTGTTGGGCCTCATTGTCCTGGGCCTGGCCTGGGAATTGTGGCTGGCGCCCATTCGCCCGGGCGGCTCCTGGCTGGCGCTCAAGGTGCTGCCGCTGTGTGTGCCGCTGGCAGGTTTGCTCAAGAACCGCATGTACACCTACCGCTGGGTCAGTCTGCTGGTCTGGCTGTATTTCACAGAAGGCGCAGTGCGCGCTTACAGCGACAGGGTGCCTGGCAATTACCTGGCGATGGCGGAGGTATTCCTGTGCCTGACCCTGTTCACCGCCTGCGCACTGCATGTCCGCCTGCGCCTGAGAAATGCCGCCAAGGCGGCCAGGCCGACCCTTGAAACCCCCTGAGACCGATGCCCGCCGCCATGCACACCCTGCTCGCTGAAATAAGAGCCATTATTGGCGACACCCATGTCCTGACCGAAGGTGACTTGAGCGCCTGGACCCAGGACTGGCGCAAACGCAGCCACGGCCGGGCACTGGCCGTGGTGCGCCCGGCCAACGCCGACGAGGTCGCCCTTGTGGTCAAGGCCTGCGCTGCCTATCTGACCCAGCACCCGGACAGCGGTTTGAGCATCGTGCCGCAAGGCGGAAACACCGGCCTGGTGGTGGGCTCCACCCCTGACGAAAGCGGTCGGCAGATCGTGCTGAGTCTGCAGCGCATGAACGC
>JBEGLK010000036.1:0-12891 GCA_041183605.1 Pseudomonadota bacterium | reverse complement strand
ACGATGGCCAGGGTCTCGCCCTTTTGCACACTCAGGTCCACGCCCTGTAGCACGGTGACATCCAGACGGCCTTCGTGGAAGCGCTTGGTCAGGCCGGTGCAAGTCAGTATCGGGCTATTCATAGCGCAGCGCCTCCGCCGGATTGACGCGGCTGGCGCGCCAGCTGGGGTACAGCGTGGCGACAAAGGCCAGCACCAGGGCGATCACGCCGATTGGCAGGATGTCATTCATTTGCGGGTCGCTGGGCATACGGCTGATCAGGTAAATGTCTTGCGGCAGGAAGGTGGCGCCCAGCGCATGTTCCAGCGCCGGCACGATTACATCGATGTTGAAGGCCACGCCCAGGCCCAGCAGCAGGCCGGCCAGGGTGCCGATCACGCCGACCATGGCGCCCTGCACCACGAAGATGCCCATGATGCTGCCCGGGCTCGCACCCAGGGTGCGCAAAATGGCAATGTCGGCGCGCTTGTCGGTCACCGTCATCACCAGCGTGCTGACCAGGTTAAAAGCCGCCACCGCCACGATCAGGGTCAGGATGATGAACATCATGCGTTTTTCGACCTGAACCGCGGCAAACCAGGTGCGGTTTTGCCTGGTCCAGTCGCGCACCAGCAGCTTGTCGGTCAGGGTGTCGGCCAATTGCGCGGCCACTTCGCGGGCCTGGTGCAGGTCGCGCAGACGCACCCGCACGCCGCTCGGGCCCTCCAGACGGAAGATACGCGCCGCATCGTCGATGTGCATCAGCACCAGGCCCGAGTCGTATTCAAAATGACCCGAATCAAAAGTGCCAACCACCGTCATCTGCTTCATGCGTGGCACCACACCAGCGGGCGTGACCTGGCCATTGGGCGCCACCAGCGTGAGTTTGTCACCCTGCCGCACACCCAGGCTGCGCGCCAAGTCGGCACCCAGAACCAAGCCAAATCGGTCACCTCGCCCTCACGCGCCGGGTCAATGCCACGCACCAGCGTGCCTTTCATGTCCTCGCCCCGGGCCAGCAGGGCCTGGGTGGCAATAAAGGGGGCTGCGCCAATCACAGCAGGGTTGGCGCGCACCTGGGCCAGCGTACGTGCCACATCGGGCAGGGCCTCGCCGTTGGGGGCAAATATCTCGATGTGCGAAACCACAGCCAGCATGCGGTCGCGTACTTCTTTCTGAAAACCGTTCATCACGCTCAGCACAATGATCAGCGCCGCCACACCCAGCGCAATGCCGAGCATCGACACCCCCGAGATCGCCAGCCAAGAATGAGTTCGTAGGGAATTTGCATTGACCGAAAGCAATTGAAAGACACGGCATTGTGACATTGCCGCCTTTTGGTTTAATGGACATCCCGCCACTACTCAATGCCGCGCCGTGCCACGCCAACTGCTCTACCTCATCGTCTTCATCGAAGGCTTCTGTTCACTCGGTGCAGAAATCATTGCCCTGCGCCGTCTGGTGCCGCAGGTTGGCAGTGCCATTGTGGTCACTGCGCCCACCATCGGCCTGTTTCTGCTGGCCTTGGCACTGGGTTACGCTTCGGGGGCCAAGGTGTCCGAACGCTTTACCACCGTGGTGGCGCGCAATTTCCTGATCTCTGCGCTGCTGGTCGGCCTGGGGCTGGCGCGTATCACGGTCGATGGCCTGTTCGCCGCGGTGCAGCCGACCTGGCTGGCCTATCTGATCCTCATTGGCGGCGTGTTGTGCCCGCTGGCCTGGCTGCTGGGGCAAACGGTGCCGGTGCTGACCAACCTGATGAAACACATGCGCACCGGCGAAGCCAGCGGTTATGCCCTGTATTGGTCCACGCTGGGCTCGTTTCTGGGTTCGGTGAGTTTGTCACTGATCCTGATGCAATGGCTCGGCGTGTCGGCGGCGGTGCTGGCTTGCGCGGTGTTGTTGACGCTCGGCAGCCTGTTGCTGGCCCGGCCGGACTGGCAAAGCTGGAGCAAGGCGCTGGCCATCGCGTTGGCCGCCACGGTCGTCAACCTGCAACCCAGTGCCGAGGTGGTGGATACCGCTTATGCCGACTACAGCGTCAAACCGCTACCGCAGCCCGGGCAGGACAGCCGGCGTGCCTTCATCATCAACAATTCGTTTGCCTCGCAGATGGACGACAGCCAGCCACCCAACTACGCGCGTTATGTGCAACACCTGCGCCGAATCATCCTGGACGAGCTGGGCCTGAGCGGGCGCGAGATTCTGGTGCTAGGCGCAGGTGGCTTTACCCTGTCGCACCTGGAACCCACCAACCATTACACCTATGTGGACATCGACGGAAAAATCCGCGCCATTGCCGAGCAGCGTTTCCTGAAGGCGCCCATCAACGGCAACTTCATCGTTGACGACGCGCGCCGCTTTGTCCGCAGCACCGAGCGGCGCTTTGACGCGGTGGTGGTGGATGCGTTCAGCAGCCACACCTCGATTCCCGGGCACCTGGTCACACGCGAGTTCTGGCAAGACACCCGCCGCGTCCTGGCACCACGTGGCGTGTTGCTGATCAATCTGATTCTGGACGGCCGCCTGGAAACCCCTTACGCGCGCAACCTGCTGGCCACCATCGAGAGTGTTTATGGCCGCTGCGCGGTTGAGGTGCTGCACAAGTCGGCGCCCCTGAGCAACGTGATCGTGAGCTGTTACGACAGCAGCCGGCCGCACCCGAGCGCGACCTACACCGACGAGCGCAACAATGCCGACCTCGACCTGGCCAGGTCGCAGTAAGTCCGGGCCATCATTCATCCGACAATTGCGCCATGCACCTCATCATTCCCTACGCAGCCAGCCATGCTGAAGGCTGCCAGAGTCTCCTCCCCAAACTGAACCTGCCCCACCTGCAAAAACTGCTGGCTGCGTTGAACGCGCAGCCGCTTGATGCGTGCGACGAATTGAGCTGGTCGCCCCCACACGAACGCGCGCTTGCCCAAGCCCATGGGATACCGGTTTCTGACGGGCAGATTCCCTGGGCCGCGCTGCAGACGCAAAAATACCCGGCACTCAAGCAACAAGACGCCGCCTGGGCTTTTGTGACACTTTGCAACTGGCAAGCCAGCGTGCACCAGGTCACCATGCGCCAGATTCCCATGCGTGACCTGAGTCCGGCCGAGTCAGACACGCTATTGACGGCCATGACGCCCTTTTTTGCGCAGGACGGCATCACGCTGTACCCTGACGAGCCCGGGCGCTGGCTGGCACGAGGCGCGGTATTTGACGGCCTGCCCAGTGCCTCACCCGACCGGGTGCTGGGCCGCAACCTCGATCCATGGATGCCCACGGCGGCTCAGGCCAGCGATTTGATCAGGCTCATGAGCGAAATGCAGATGCTGCTCTACACCCATCCGCTCAACGATGCCCGCGAAGCGCGCGGCCTGTTGCCGGTCAACGCCATCTGGCTCAGCGGCACCGGCACACTCAACGGTGCACCAGCCACCAACATGGTAGGCGCACAGACCACCGTGATCAACACGCTGCGCGAGGCTGCGCTGCAGGAAGACTGGACCGGCTGGGCCAGCGCCTGGCAGGCTCTGGATGCGCAGGAAGTCAGCGCCTGGCTGGAGGCTCACAGGCAGGGCAAAACGGTTCAAATCACCCTGTGTGGTGAGCGCCATGCGCAAAGCTGGCACACGCAGCCGCAAAGCCTGGCGCAAAAATTCAGACGTCTTTTTGGCGCCACGCCCATCCACAGCGAACTCGAAAAATTATGAAAATCGTGGTCAGGGATGTACCGCCCAGAACCGTCTGGGCGCTCGAGCAGGCAGGCATTCATCCCCTGCTGGCACAACTTTATGCCGCGCGCGGCGTGCAACACCCGCAGGAACTCGACGATGCGCTGGCCAAGTTGTTGCCACCCGCCAGCATGCTCGGCACGCAAGAGGCAGCCCGGCTGCTGGCCGACGCGATACGCGATGACAAAAAACTCTGCATCGTGGCCGACTACGACTGCGACGGCGCCACCGCCTGCGCGGTCGGTATCCGTGGCCTGCGCCTGCTCGGCGCAAAGCATGTGGACTACATCGTGCCCGACCGGGTGCAGGATGGTTATGGCCTGACCCCACCGATTTCTGAGCGCGTCAAGGCCAGCGGTGCCGACCTGCTGATCACGGTCGACAACGGCATTGCCAGCTTCGAGGGCGTGGCCCGTGCCCGCGAACTGGGCTTGCAGGTGCTGGTGACCGACCACCATTTACCGGCCGTGCGCGACGGCCAGATTGCGCTGCCAGACGCTGACGTGATCGTTAATCCGAACCAGCCCGGCTGCGCTTTCGAGAGCAAGTCCATTGCCGGGGTCGGGGTGATGTTTTACGTGCTGCTGGCGCTGCGCGCCGAACTGCGCCAGCTTGGCTTATTCGACGCCCAAAACCAGCCCAAACTGGATGCCCTGCTGCCGCTGGTGGCGCTCGGCACCGTGGCCGACGTGGTCAGGCTCGACACCAACAACCGGCGCCTGGTGGCACAAGGCCTGAAACGGGTGCGCGCACAGGCGCTGCCTGCCGGGCTGGCTGCGCTGTTTGTGGCGGCCTCGCGCGACGCCAGGACAGCGACCACCTTCGACTTTGGTTTTGCCCTGGGGCCACGCATCAATGCCGCCGGGCGCCTGTCAGACATGACCCTCGGCATTGAATGCCTGCTCACCGACGACGCTGGCCGAGCCCAGGAACTGGCCAAAACACTCGATGCCATCAATCGTGAGCGCCGCGAGATCGAGGGCAACATGCGTGAACAGGCGCTCCTCGTGGCCGAGTCGCTGTTCGAGGATACGACGGAGGCGCCCCCGGCCATTTGTGTGTTTGACGCCGATTTTCACGAAGGGGTGGTCGGCATCGTGGCCTCGCGCATCAAGGACAAGTTCCATCGCCCCAGCTTCGTGTTTGCCAGCAGCGGCGCCACCGGCCACGGTCACGAACTCAAGGGTTCAGGCCGCTCGATCCCTGGCTTTCACCTGCGCGATGCACTCGACCTGGTGGCCAAGCGTTACCCCGGCGTGTTGCTGCGTTTTGGCGGCCATGCCATGGCGGCGGGCTGTACCCTCAACGAGGACCAGCTGGACCGGTTTGAGCAAGGCCTGACCGAGGTCGCGCAGGAATGGCTGGATGCCGCCACGCTGACGCGCCGCCTTGACACCGACGGTGCGCTCAAGCCCGAATACCGCCGTCCCGATCTGGTCGACACGCTGCACCACGAAGTCTGGGGCCAGGGTTTTGCTGCCCCCACATTCAGCGAAGAGCTCGAAGTGGTGTCGCAGCGTCTGGTGGCTGAAAAACACCTGTCACTCAAGCTCAAGCACCGCGGCGAGCCGGTCGATGGCATCTGGTTTGGCCACACCGAGCCGCTGCCTGGCCGCGTCAAGCTGGCGTTCCGGCTGGACGTGGACAGCTGGCGCGGTGAACGCCGTGTGCGATTTCTCGTGGAGGCGGCAGAGTTACTGCCCCAGCCCTAGAATGATCGGTGTATGAACACCCTCAACGCCGACCTGCATTGCCACTCTGTTGTTTCCGACGGCACACTCACACCTGAAGAGTTGGCCGAACGCGCCAAAAGCCAGGGCGTGACACTCTGGTCGCTGACCGATCACGACGAGATTGGTGGCCAGGCCCGTGCTGCTGCGGCCGCGGCGGCCTGTGGCATGGATTACCTGACCGGCGTTGAAATATCGGTGACGTTTCTGCAGCAAACCGTGCACATCGTCGGCCTGGGTTTTGATGCCAGCGACAGCGCGCTAAAGACAGGCCTGCAGCGCACCCGTGGCGGGCGCTCGCAACGCGCCCAGGAAATGGCTGACGACCTGGCAAGGGTCGGCATCCGAGGCACATTTGACGGTGCCCTCAAATACGCGGGCAACCCGAATCTGATTTCGCGCACCCACTTTGCGCGTTATCTGGTGGAAACCGGGGTCTGCAAGGACACCTACGAGGTCTTTCGAAAATACCTCACCGAAGGCAAACCCGGGTTCATCGAGCACCGCTGGGCGAGCCTGAAAGACGCGGTGCAATGGATCACCGACGCCGGCGGCATGGCGGTGATTGCGCACCCGGCACGTTACAAATTCAGTGCCAACGAGGAACTGGCGCTGTTCACCGAGTTCAAGGGCCATGGCGGCCTGGGCGTGGAAGTGGTCACCGGCAGCCATTCGGTCGCTGAAGCCGCCACTTATGCTGCTGCCGCGCTTGAATTCGAGTTGGCGGCCTCGCGTGGCAGCGACTTTCACAGCCCTGGCGAAAGCCGCACCGAACTCGGTGCCCTGCCCGACCTGCCCGGCCAATTGACGCCGGTCTGGGAATTGCTGGCCGACCGTATCCAACGCGCTCCCGCGCCCAGCCCGAACTAAGCCCATGTCTTTCTGGAAAAGCCGTCAGGCCAGTGGTATTTTTCTCATCATTCTGACCGCGCTGTTTTTCGCCTCGCTCGACACCGCGGCCAAACGCGCCACCCAGACCGTGCCCCTGCTCATGCTGCTGTGGTTTCGTTACACCTTTCAGGCGCTGGTGACACTGGCGCTGCGTTTTCCGGTGCAAAAGACTGGCATCTTTGTCACCCCGAATCCGCGCTTTCAGGTGCTGCGTGGCGCGCTCCTGCTGGTTTCCAGCGCCTGCGCGTTTTTTGGCCTGCAGTATTTGCCGGTCGCGGAATTCACCGCCATCGGCATGCTCTCGCCCATGGCGGCAACCGCCATGGCCGCCTGGATGCTGAAAACCCACGTGTCGCGCCAGCGCTGGGCCCTGATGTGTATCGGCTTGCTGGGCGTGCTGCTGGTGGTTCGACCCGGCGGTCAGGTTTTTAACTGGGGGCTGGTGTTCCCGCTGGGCATGGTGGCCTCCTACGCCTGGTTTCAGGTGCTCACCAGCCGCCTCAGTGCTGACGAGAACCCCTACACCACACATTTCTACACCGGCCTCATCGGGTCTCTGCTCATGACACCCTTCATGCTGCACAGCTGGGACAGTGACGCCCTGCTGAACTACTGGTACTGGTTCGTGCTGGTCGGCAGCCTGGGCACCTTTGCCCACTTGATGCTGATCCGCGCGTTCGACCGCGCCAAGGCCGTGGTGCTGGTGCCCTACCTCTACACACAGATTGCCTTCGCCACCCTGCTCGGCTGGATCGTGTTTCGCCATGTTCCCGACGGCCTGGCCTGGGCCGGCATAGCGGTGATTGCTGCCAGCGGCGCGGGCAATGCGGTGCTGTCTTCACGCGAGGTCAGCGCACAGCGACAATAGCGCCATGCCTCAAATTTTTGAAATTCACCCTGACAACCCGCAAGCCCGCCTGCTCAAACAGGCCACCGCCCTGCTTGACAAGGGTGAGGTGCTGGCCGTTCCCACCGACTCCAGTTACGCGCTGGTATGCCACCTCGACGACAAGGCGGCCGCGGACAAGCTGCGCCGCATCCGCGGTGTCGACGACAAACACCACCTGACGCTGCTGTGCCGCGACCTGTCGGAGCTTGCCAACTATGCCAAGGTCGACAACCAGCAGTTCCGGCGCATCAAGGCGGCTACCCCGGGCGCCTACACCTTCATCCTAGAAGCCACCAAGGAAGTACCGCGCCGACTGAGCCACCCGTCGCGCAAGACCATTGGCCTGCGTGTGCCCGACCACAAGGTGTTGCAGGAGTTGCTGGCGCTCTACAACACGCCGCTGCTGGCCACTACGCTGATTGCCCCGGGTGAAACCGAACCCATGAACGATGCCGAAGAAATCAGCGCCCACTACAAGGGCAGCATTGCCGCCATCATCGACGCCGGCGCCTGCCCGCGCGAACCCACCACCGTGGTTGATTTGACCGGCGGTGAGCCTGTCATCGTGCGCGAAGGCCGAGGTTCGCTGACTGCCCTGGGCCTGTAAACCCGCCTGCCCTGAGAAAATGACACCATGGACTTTGCCCATTTGATCCAAACCGTCAGCCTCTACGCCATTCCGGTGTTGCTGGCCATCACCCTGCACGAAGCCGCCCATGGTTTTGCCGCGAGGCATTTTGGCGACAACACCGCCTACCGGCTGGGTCGCGTCACGCTCAACCCGCTGCCGCACATTGACCCGGTGGGCACCATCCTGATGCCACTGATGCTGTACTTCGCCACCTCGGGTGCATTCCTGTTTGGATACGCCAAGCCGGTGCCGGTGCGCTTTGGCAATTTGCGCAACCCCAAACGCGACATGATCTGGGTCGCGCTGGCTGGACCTGGGGCCAACTTTTTCCAGGCGCTGGTCTGGGGCGCCCTGCTTTACCTGTTTCAAGGCGCAGGCATCAGCGAGCCGTTTCTCGTTGAAATGGCGCAGGGTGGTGTGCTGGTGAATGTGGTGATGGCCGTGTTCAACCTGTTTCCGTTGCCGCCGCTGGATGGTGGCCGCATTCTGGTGGGACTGCTGCCCTACCGCCAGGCCATGCTGGTGTCACGCGTGGAGCCCTGGGGCTTTTTTATCGTGATGGCACTGGTGCTGGCCGGCGTTGTCAGCAATTTGTGGATGCGACCATTGATGGGCCTGACCTATCAACTCATCAACCTGCTGCTGAGCCCGCTGGCCTGGCTGGCGGGCTGAACGAATGAACCCGGACGATGTCACTGCGAACGCAGTGCGGCAGTCCACGTATATTTGACTTTTCTTTGCATTTTTTATGAGCACTGTGCGTTTCCTCACTGGCATCACCACCTCCGGCACCCCGCATCTGGGCAATTACGTGGGCTCGATCCGCCCGTCGGTTCGTCACAGCTTGCGCCATGGTGTCGAAAGTTTTTACTTTCTGGCCGACTACCACGCACTGATCAAGATCGACGAGCCAGCCCGCATCCAGCGCTCCACGCTGGAGATTGCCGCCAGCTGGCTGGCTTGCGGACTGAAGCCGGAGCAGGTGGTGTTTTACCGCCAGTCCGATGTGCCTGAAATCCCCGAACTCACCTGGTTCCTGAGCTGTGTGCTGGGCAAGGGCGTGCTCAATCGCGCCCACGCCTACAAAGCCGCTGTCGACAAAAACACGGCCGCTGGCACCGACCCGGACGCCGATGTCACTGTGGGCCTGTTCATGTACCCGGTGCTGATGGGTGCAGATATTTTGATGTTCAACGCGCACCAGGTGCCAGTGGGGCGCGACCAGGTGCAGCACATCGAGATGGCACGCGACATGGCGCACAGCTTCAACCACCGTTATGGCGAGCATTTTGTGGCGCCCGAGGCCGCCATTGAAGACCATGTGGCCACCCTGCCCGGCCTCGATGGCAGGAAGATGAGCAAGAGTTACGACAATACCATTCCGCTGTTTGCGCCGCGCGAACAACTCAAAAAGCTCATCGGAAGCATCGTCACCGACTCCAGCGCACCGGGTGAACCCAAAGCCGTCGAAGGTTCAACCCTGTTCCAGATTTACCAGGCCTTTGCCAGCACCTCCGAGACCGAAGCGCTGCGCCAGGCCTATGCCGCCGGCATTTCCTGGGCCGATGCCAAAAACCTTGTTTTTGAGCGCATTGACCAGGAAATTGCCCCCATGCGTGCCGCTTACCAGGCACTGATTGAAGACCCTGCCAAAATTGAAGCCATCCTGCTGGCCGGTGCGGCCAAGGCTCGTGCGATTGCCACGCCATTCATGGGCCAACTGCGCCACGCTGTGGGGCTGCGCCCGCTGCAAACTCATGCCGCTGCGGCTACCAAGGCGGTCAAGCTGGCATTGCCCGTGTTCAAGCAATACCGCGAAAGCGACGGCCAGTTTTACTTCAAGCTGCTCAGTGACGACGGCAAGCTGCTGCTGCAAAGCAGCGCCTTTGCCTCCCCCAAAGTGGCGGGGCAAACCATAGCCGCCTTGCAGACCGAAGGCATCCCCGCTCTGGCCAACAGCCCGGTGGCGCTGGACAAAGGGCCGGGCGTCACAGAAGCAGACATCGCTGCGGCCTTACATGCACTGCAACAGGCGAAGCAGGCCTGATACCAGGCTGAAGCGGGACACATTGCGTACAGTCTTCTGAAATACAGAAATCACCCTTCGCAAAAGGCCAATAGACAAGCCTGGCAGCTTACTCCTACATTTCATTCAGATCTCCAAGAGATCGTGGCACCTGAAACAAAAATGTAAGCGTAGGAGACACAGCATGCCGAAAAAAAATTCAAGCACCCCGCCCGCGGGTGATCTGTTCACGAAGGCGATGAGTCGCCGGAGCCTGCTCGGAACCGCGACCCTGGCCGCAGCGGGATTGTTACCCGCCGGCGCCAGCGCACAAGCGGCTTGGCCAAACCGGTCGCTCAAAATCATCGACGTTTACGCCCCGGGTGGCAGTGGCGACACGATGGCACGCGCCATCGCCAGCAGACTGTCTCCCAGGATCGGCCAACCTGTGCTGGTAGAGAACCGGGCCGGCGCTGGCGGCGCCATTGGCACTGATTTTGTCGCCAAGTCACCCGCCGACGGCTACACACTGCTTCTGTCCGCGACCGGCAACGCCGTTGCCGAAGCGGCCACGGCGATCGGGAAGAAACTGCCGTTCGACTGGTTGAAGGACTTTACGCCGGTTGGTCAAATTGGCTCCACCCCGCTTGTCATCGTGGTGCCAAATGATTCGCCGATCAAGACGCTGAAAGATCTGGTTGATCTGGCGCGCGCCAAACCCAATGACGGCGTCCGTTACGGTACCAGCGGTTTCGGCAGCATGACCCACATCGGTACTGAAATGCTGGCATCGGTGGCCAATGTGCAAATGATGCACGTCCCCTACAAGGGCAACTCCCTGGCACTGACTGATTTGCTGGGTGGCCAATTACAGGCCATGCTGGGCTCGGTCGCTACGTTTTCGGGCATGCTGGAAAGCGGCAAGTTGCGTGCCATCGTGGTCACCAGCCCGAAGCGCTCGCCGTTCCTGCCGAACATCCCCACTTCGGCCGAGGCCGGCTTCCCCGACTATCAAATTGAATTCTGGTGGGGCTTGATGGCGCCGGCAGCCACCCCGCGCGATGTTGTCAAGCGGCTCAACACCGAGCTCAATCTCATTCTGGCGCAACCCGACATGCGCGAGATGCTGTCGCGAGTTGCGGCCATTCCGACACCGGGAACTTCAGAAGAATTCGGTCGCTTGAATGCGTTTGAAGTCAACCGCTGGGCCAAGCTGATCAAGGACAAAAACATCAAGATGGAGTGAGCCGCCTACGACGATCGGGTTCGCACCGATCCGGCCATGAGCGCTTTCGAATATCAGCCGATCTTGTAAAGCCGCTTGGCATTCGCCGACATGATCTTGACCTGTTCGTCCGGCGAATAGTCTGCAATCATCTTCTTGAAAGCATTGACGTAATTGCCATAGGAGGTGATCCTGCGGTCAACCGGAAAGTTGCTGTCGAACACCACGCGGTCGGGGCCGAAGGTCTCAAGGCAAAAATCAATGTGGGGTTTCCAGTCGCGAACGATCTGGTCAGACGACAGCCCCGTCTCGGACGACGGGTAGCCGAGCCGGGTGCCGCCGATGCCACCGAGTTGCATGACAACGTTCTGGCACTTGGCGATCTTCTTCAAGCCGGCGCGCCATTCCCGGTACACCTCGTCACGGTGCGCGGCATAAGACCCGATGCCAATCGGTCCGGCCAGGTGATTGAGCGTCATGGTCAGCCCCGGCACTTTTTCTGCCAAAGCAGTCAGCAGACCCAGCTGGGGGTGGAAGATCCAGTTGCCAAGCACGAGGCCCATCTCCTCGAGGACCTTGGCCCCCTCCAGCACATTCTTGTCGCCCAGAACTTCGCGGTCCGGATAACTCGCATCGTTGTAACGGACCCTCGGATCGGCATCCCAGGCGCCGCGGTAACGGATGCCACGAAAGCGCCCCTGGCCAGCCTCGATATGCGCCTCCATGACCGCGCGAATCCCGGCGCCCAGGCGCAGGTCCGACGCACCCATGATGCCCGCATTGATCCGTGTTGGCGCGCCCTCGGCCAGCTTGGCCTGGCTCACCGCATAGGCAGTTTCACCGACCGGCCGCAGCGCTTCCGGCCCGGTCGTGGCATGCGCCATGTCGCATTCGGCGTAGATTGTGGCCTCAATGTTGTGGCCCGAAGCCTTGATCTCGGCCAGCAGTTCGGGTACGAAGAAGTCGTAGCCAAGGGTATCCCACAAATGGACGTGGGTATCAACCACCGCCAGAGCGGCGTTGTAGGGCTCTTCGTGAGCAAGCACGGGGGGCTTCATTCTGACTTCTTCCTCCATCACAGCCAGGTGTTTAAGGCATTCAAGCGTGTATCAGTATCGGGCCTTGGGTAGAGTATCGATCCGCGGGAAAACCCTTGAATTTGACGCAGCAGGCCAGTCATGAATTCAAGCGGCCTGTGCAGTGGGGTAGAATTTGAGGCTTCGCGGAGAGATGGCAGAGTGGCCGAATGTACCTGACTCGAAATCAGGCGTACCGCAAGGTACCGTGGGTTCGAATCCCACTCTCTCCGCCAGTAAGTCTGAGCCCTTCCAACAGAAGGGCTCTTTTTTTGCAAAGGGTCCGCGCCATGCGGGCCACAGCCCGACAGGCGAATTCTCAAGTGGAGAGTTTTGGCCAATCTCAGCCACTCAAGCCCATCGTGAGCCTCGTCTATTCTGCGTCCGGTGGGAAGTTCCCTCATAAACCTTGAGTTGCCACAACGAGTACTTCAAAACAGCTAGCATCGCTGCATGACTGAAACGAAATTGTCTTGTGGCTTATTGGTGCTTAACGAACATGGTGAGCTTCTTGTCGGGCACTCCACGGGAAACTGGATTTGGGACTTGCCCAAAGGGCTTGCCGATGTGGGTGAAGACGCTATGACCTGCGCACTTCGCGAGGCCCACGAAGAGTTTGGCCTGACATTTCCGCCCGAGCGTCTGACAGACCTTGGCCGGCATCCGTACTATTCGGGCAAAGACTTGCACCTGTTTGCAGTGCAAACCACAAGCAGTGAAACAAGGCTTGACGAATTGCG